>JBAVDL010000189.1:0-4329 GCA_049587175.1 Thermoactinomyces sp. | reverse complement strand
GTCCGTAACCGTGGAACTGGAGCAAAAGATTTTCAGGGACCATTCTTTCTCTCCCCGTATCCTTTGAGAAAGACCTTTTTTTCCAACAAACGGCTGTTTCCCGGCCAAACCCCGGAAACAAAAAATTGCAACCGGATGCGTTGTCCGGCTGCAAGAACGGATTTTATTTGTGAAACAATTTTAATTCATTCCAGCGTTAACACGATACGACCATTGATTTGCCCTTTTTCCATCCGTTCAAAAACTTCATTGATTTTCTCAAGAGGCTGCGTTTCAATGATTGTCTTCACTTTTCCGCGGGCTGCAAAATCCAAAGCTTCCTGCAAATCCTTTCTCGTACCGACAATGGAACCCTTTACCGTGACACCATTCAAGACCGTGTCAAAAATGGGAATCGGCAGTTCACCGGTTGGAAGACCAACAATCACCAGTGTCCCCCCGCGTCTTACCGATCGGTAAGCCTGCTCAAAAGCTTTGGGATTTACAGCCACACTTAATGCAGCGTGTACACCGCCAACTTTCTTCTCAATCATCTTGACAGGATCGACAGACTTGCTGTTGACTGTCAGGTCTGCTCCCAGCTTTTTGGCAAGTTCCAGCTTGTCATCCTGGATATCTACTGCAATTACGTTAAATCCCATTGCTTTTGCATATTGCAGGGCAACATGCCCGAGACCGCCGATTCCATAAATGGCAACCCATTCACCAGCTTTTGCATCCGCAATCTTCAAAGCTTTGTATGTGGTCACACCCGCGCAAAAAATCGGGGCCGCTTCCTGAAAGCTGAGATTGTCCGGAATCCTGGCTACATAAGCAGCGGGCGCCTTGCAATATTCTGCATAACCGCCATCCACCGAATAACCTGCATTCAATTGGTTTGGACACAACGTTTCCCAACCGGACAAACAATAATCACACTCACCGCAAGCGGAATAAAGCCATGGAATTCCGACCCGGTCTCCTGTCTTGACAGAAGTGACACCCGGTCCTGTTTTAACCACCACACCAACACCTTCATGTCCTGGAATCAGGGGAAGTTTCGGTTTCACCGGCCAGTCGCCGTGTGCCGCATGCAAGTCAGTGTGGCAAACCCCGCAAGCCTTGATCTTCACCAAAATTTCACCATGGCCAACATTCGGAACCGGAAGTTCCTTTATTTCCAATTTTTCACGAAACTGATTGACAACCGCAGCTTTCACAGTGATTCCTCCTTAATGGTTTATGATTGGATTCATCAATTCAATTTGCAATATTTATGCCAATTTGAATTATAGTAAAATTTGCTCTATTTCATTTACTTGTGACGATTTTTTGTCTTTTTGGAACGAAAAAATGGCTGTGTTGACTTTTTTTCGTCCCTTTTATTTTTCAAAGGGATTTACTAGAGTTAAATCAAGGGGGAATGCACCATTATGGGAATAACCAAATTTATGGCACCAGAAATTATTTTTGGATCCCACTCCATAAGCCAGGTCGGGGAAAGTTTGCTCCGGCTGGGGGCCAAAAAAATCTTTGTGGTCTCAGATCCCGGCGTTGTCCAAGCCGCCTGGACAGAAAAAGCAATCCACTATTTAAAAAAAAGCAGACTTGATTACTGTTTGTGGACAGACATTACGCCAAACCCCAAAGATATGGAAATCGAAGCCGGTGCACAGCTGTATGGGGAAATCGGCTGCGACGCAGTCCTTGGAATTGGCGGAGGAAGTGCCATGGATGCAGCGAAAGCAATTGCCCTTCTCGGAACCAATAAAGGACCGATCCATCAGTATGAAGGGATTGATCGGGTGGTTCATCCTCTCCCGCCCATGGTCATGATCCCCACAACAGCCGGTTCAGGCGCAGAAGTATCCCAATTTTCGATCATTGCAGATTCAACGCGCAAAGTCAAAATGGCGATCACTTCCAAATCGTTGATT
The DNA here is from genome assembly GCA_049587175.1 of Thermoactinomyces sp. GTDB lineage: Bacteria > Bacillota > Bacilli > Thermoactinomycetales > Thermoactinomycetaceae > Thermoactinomyces. The sequence continues at coordinate 2,413 of JBAVDL010000189.1, read as the reverse complement.
CCCGATATTGCCATCATTGATCCCCAGACCTTGACAACAAAAGATGCCCGCCTGACCGCAAATACCGGAATGGATGCCCTTTCCCACGCCATCGAATCCTATATTTCCCTGGCGGCAACTTCTCTGACCGAAGTCCATTCACTGAAGGCGATTCGCCTGATCGCCAAATATTTGAGGCCGTCTGTCGCAAGCCGGTACAATCTCAAAGCAAAAGAAGCCATGGCCATGGCAAGCCTTCATGCCGGATTGGCTTTTTCCAATGCAATATTAGGGGCCGTCCATGCAATATCCCATCAACTGGGTGGATATCTGGATCTGCCGCATGGAGAAGTAAATGCCATCCTGTTGCCATATGTTTTGGAGTTTAACATGATCTCTGCTCCCGAAAAATACAGGCACATTGCTGCCAGCTTTGGTGAAAATACAAGCGGGCTCTGTATGACAGATGCCGCCGCCCTCGCAATCAAGGCGGTTAGGAAGTTGGCCCGTGACCTGAATATTCCGGACAGTTTGCCGGATCTTGTCTTGCAAAAGGAGCAGATTGAATTTTTAAGCAAGAATGCCGTTCAGGACGCCTGCATGGTTACCAATCCACGGGACATGTCTGCCAAAGAGGTAAACACACTATTGCAAAAAGTACTCAGGTGTGAGCGCTAATGGACAGAAAACAGGAACTGATTGCCAGGTTGACAGGAATCAAATCTTCCCGCAAAAGCTATTACCGGAAGCTCATTGATACTGTTGAAGAATTGAAAAACATGAACAAGCAGCTGGAAGTAATCAACCGGTTAACCCAGATACAGGTAAACAACTCATGGGAAGAAGTGAGCAGTTATATTGCCTGCCAGCTCTCCCATGTCCTTCATTTTGACAAATTTATGCTGACCCTGATCGACCAATCGGCTATCCGCTTTTATATTTCTGAACAGGCCGAAATAGACTGGTCCGGCCACCTGCTTAAAAGACAACTTCCAACCGGCTCTATCCCATCAGTTACGGAATTTAACAAATTACTGCAAAAAGAAGGGCTGGGCCTTTACGCAGAAACCATCTGTCTGAAAAATCAAAGCGGAAAAATCTATGGCTTTCTTACACTCTCAAACAACAAAAAAATTGAATATTCCGCCAATGAACTTGCTTTTTTCAAAAATTTCGGGGAACACACCCGGGTTTCGATTGAAAACAATATTCTGTTTAAAGATGTCAGTGAAAAAGTGGAGATCGAAGCCCAGCTGATTCAGTCTGCCAAATTGGCCGCTTTGGGCGAAATGGCCGCAGGAATCGCCCATGAACTGAACAGCCCGTTAACAGCGATTCTCGGAAATGTCCAACTTCTGATGCGCAGAATCAAGGACGAACAATTTCACAGAATGCTGGTCGGTATTTACCAGTGCGGGATACGCAGCAAGAAAATTATCCAGAGCCTGCTTGCTTTCTCCAGGCAGGAAGAATACCGGTTTGAAGATATCAACCCCAATGAGGTGGTGGAAGATGCGCTTGGACTAATCGGCTATCAACTGTCCGTCTCAGGCATTTCCATCAAAAAAGAGTTGGACAGGTCGCTCCCTCATGTCAGGGGCAGCCACCAACAAATCGAGCAGGTGATCATCAACCTTCTGCTAAATGCCAAAGATGCCGTACAGGAAAGAACCGATCCGCTTATTATCATCAAAACTTCAGGGAAATACATTGAAAAACATCCTTTTGTTTCGATTGATGTGTGGGATAACGGAGTTGGCATTGAACAGGAACACCTCCCCAGAATCTTTAACCCTTTCTTTACGACCAAAGAAAAAAAGAAAGGAACCGGGCTCGGCCTTTCCGTAAGTCTTGGCATCGCAGAAGCGCATGGAGGAAAAATTCTGGCAGACAGCAAGGCCGGTGAATACTGCCGCTTTTCTCTTTTGCTGCCTGTTCCCGTCGATAGAGGAGGAGAAAAATGAAAAGGGTGCTCGTTGTGGATGACGAAATAGAGGTTACTTCCTTTTTTCAATATTTTCTGGAACCTAAAAACTGTGATGTTACCATTGCCAATTCCGGCAAAGAAGCAGAACGGCTCCTGTCTCAACGTACTCCCTCATTTCATCTGGCATTGGTCGATCTGAAAATGCCCGATGCCGACGGATTGGATCTGCTGACAAAAATCAAGACAAAATTTCCGGACTGCGAAATCTTTATCATGACGGGCTACAGTACCGTCAAATCTGCAGTTTCGGCGATTCAACTGGGAGCCAGGGATTATCTGGAAAAGCCGTTTGATGATTTGGACTCACTCGAGAAAATAATAGATTCAGTATTGATCAACACCTCTGTTGAGAAAGAAAAGCGGCATAAGGCGGCAAAAGACTATGGAATCATTTTTTCTCCTGAAAGCCCGATGCAGAAATTGCTGGCCTTGGCAGACAAACTTGCC
>JBAVDL010000188.1:0-15587 GCA_049587175.1 Thermoactinomyces sp. | reverse complement strand
CTCCAATTCCAGGCGCTCGAAATTTTATCAACAACCCAATTTCCTGCATCGGATACCGGCTTTGTAAGCCAATCCCAAAAACCATCTTCCTCCTTTGTTTTGGAGAGAGCTTGTTTTTTATCATTTTCTGATATCGAATTTTGATCGAACTGGTTAAATTGGTCATCGATTTCCGGGACATCCAGATACCCGCCATCAGCGTATACTTCATTTCCAGCAAAAATGAATCCAAACAATATGAATATAGTGACGAATCGATAGATATATGTACCCATTTTGGCTATTACGGATAATGTTTTATTTATATCCGTAATAATATTTTCCTCCTTTCATTACTAAATATTGTAGTAATCAATATAAATATTGTAGTAAGCAATATAAATATTGTAGTAAGCAATATAAATTAATAAATTAGAATTTTGTATAAAATTATATACAAGAGAGTATTATTATTTCAATATTATTAACAACATTTCTTTTAAAAGATTTAATATTTTTTGTGTCAATAATTTTACTAAAAGGGAACTTTTACTATTGGAATTAACACTAAGAGGGATAGAGTCAGACAAACAAAAAAAAAGAGATGAAAACGGGGACAAACCGGCCTCAAAAATAACCTTTTTTTATCAGTAATTATCGATAAGATTTACTTGGATGTTATTTTAACAGGAGGGATCAGTATGATCATCCTTAAGAAAGCAGGAAGGGCTTTGGGAAAGTCATTCAGACGCAAACGGGTCTGGATTCCCCTTTTGATTCTGGCTCTTGTTTATGTCAACAACAGTTCCCTGCTGGCAAAACCGGGAACAGGAACCCCATCTCTGCTTGCCCACCGTGGACTGGCCCAAACATTTGATCTTGATGGGGTAAAATGGGATACCTGTACCGCAGAACGAATACATAAACCGGAACATCCGTATCTGGAAAATACCATTCCTTCGATGCGTGCCGCTTTTAAAGCGGGAGCGGATATGGTGGAACTGGATGTTCAGTTGACAAAAGATAACCAGTTTGCCGTTTTTCATGATCATATGCTGGAATGCCGCACCGAAGCCCGGGGCAAAATTCGTGACTATACCATGGCGGAACTGAGAAAGCTGGATGTCGGCTACGGTTACACGGCAGATGGAGGGAAAACCTATCCTTTTCGCGGCAAGGGAACCGGTTTGATGCCATCGCTGGATGAGGTGCTTCAGGCCTTTCCAGACCGCCAGTTGCTTCTTCATGTAAAAAGTGATGATCCCGTAGAAGGAATCATGCTGGCCAGACAGCTGGAAAGATTGCCTGCTGATCGCCTCAAGCGCCTGGCTGTTTATGGCGGGGATCAACCGGTTAAAGCGTTGGAAGAGCGGATTCCCGAACTTCGCACCATGTCTAATGAATCGATAAAAAAATGTCTGCTGTCGTATATCGCCGCAGGCTGGACCGGATATGTGCCGGCTGCTTGCAAGAATACCCAGTTGCATATTCCTGATGAGATCGGCCCATGGCTTTGGGGATGGCCCAACCGGTTTCTCAACCGTATGGATGGAGCCGGGACAAGGGTAGTGATTGTCAAGGGCAAAGGCGGTTTTTCCGAAGGGTTTGACACTGCCGGAGATTTAAGCCGGTTGCCTGATGGTTATGACAAGTGGATCTGGACCAACCGGATTGACCGGATTGCACCGCTGTTTGACAGCGATTAATCATATTTTCTGTCTATGTAAAACCAGCGGCCTGTTGCGGTTGAAACCATTATTGGCACAACAGGTCCGGATAAATTTTGACCAGGCCGGTTTAACTCACGAAGCGGAAGTTTGGGAAAACTTAGCTGGTTCAGCAGCTCCCGATAACATTGCTCGCGAACCCTTGCGGGAATTCCTTCTTTTTTTGTCCAGCGGACAGCCTCTTTATATTTGCCTTGCTGTGCCAGATATTGCACAAACCGCGGCAGCACATCGGCAAAGGAGCGCCTGAATTGCAGTTTGGAACGCTTGCCCCGGCCGCCGCCCGGCTTCCAGTAAATCAGCTTTTCATCGACCATTTTTTTCAATAACCGTTTTACATTGCGTGAAGAACAGCACAATACTTGAGACAATTCATTTATACTGACATAGAATGATTGATAGCAATGCACTTTATCAAAGTAAAACCGAAGCTGTAAATAGTATTCGATTGTTTTCATAGGATCACCTATGTCTATTATATATAAAAATTACAAGTTTCCTTAAAAACTTGTAAAAGATCAAGAAGACGTGTCCTGTAAACACGTCTTCTTCATGTAACCTTTTTCAGAAACCTGATCTCCTTTGGATAACGCAGATCAATGAATATCTTTCTTTTTGAACTGGCCGCCTTGCACATCGTGAATGTTTCCGATGGCCAAAAAGGCATTGGGGTCAACCTCTTCCACAATTGACTTCAACTTTGCTTCTTCCAGCCTGGAGACAATACAAAAGATTACTTTTTTGGAATCACCGGTATAAGCTCCTTCACCGACCAGGTAAGTAACCCCGCGTCCCAGACGATATAAAATGATATTTCCCAATTCCTCCGTTTTATCACTGATAATCCAGACGGACTTGGTTTCATCAAAACCTTCAATGGTAATATCAATTACCTTGAAAGCAATGAAATAGGTTATAAGCGAATACATGGCCCGGTCCCAGCCAAATACAAATCCGGCACTGCTCAAAATAAACAGATTGAAAAACATTACGAGCTGGCCAACGGAAAAGGGAACCTTTTTGTTGATCAGGATAGACAAAATTTCAGTTCCATCCAGGGATCCCCCGTACCGGATGACCAAACCGACACCAACTCCAAGAATGATTCCGCCAAAAACAGAGGCCAACAGCGGATCATGGGTCAGGCCGGGAACATTATGGAGCAGGTTTGTTCCGACCGACATGACCATAATCCCGAATAAAGTTGAAATAGCAAAGGTTTTCCCGATTTGTTTATATCCGATAAAAAGAAAAGGAAGATTGAGCAAAAATAACAGCATACCCAGATTCAAACTGGTTAAATGGGAGGTAATAATGGAAATACCAACGATTCCGCCATCAATGACCTGGTTTGGTACGAGGAAAATCTCCAGGCCGACGGCGACTAAAAAAGCACCAATCATAATAAAGACAATTCTTTTCAGGATTCTTAACCAAGTAAACTTTTTTGCTTTGGTAACAGGTTTGTTTTCATTTTGAAGTGCAGCTTGCAACTCCATAACAATCAGCCCCCTTTGGGAAAGTTTGTTTATCCAAAAGGGGATCAGGTTGTTGAAAAAGGATATTATTTTTTCTAGTTCCTGCCAGATTACCCTGATTCCATATTATATCATATTTTTCGACTTGATTATTTATTATTTTAATGTTTAAAAGCAAGAGAACAATTTCTATTATCCGGAAATGCCCGTCTCTGCAAAGTATTTTGTTATTTTTATTATTAGGTTTGTTTTTTATTAAAAGGTTATTGACTTATGGTTTTGTTTATTTTAGTATATTAATTATTCGATATGCGAAATATATTTGAGGTGGGGCCAGTGTATACGGATCGGCAAATAAAGGACTTGATTCATGTTTTTCAACGGGTTGTAGCCATTTATCACCTTTTGCTGCTGGAGAAACTGAAAGATTATCGCCTGTCATTTTCACACGCCCGGGTAATACATCAGTTAAGAATAAGAGAACCCCGTACATCGGCTGATATTAGCGAAAAATTGGAAATTTCGGCCAGTTCATTAAGCGGAATGCTCGATCGTCTGGAACAAACAGGAATGATTCTACGAAAACGGGACAGAAAAGATCGCCGCATTATCTGGATTTACTTGAGTGAGAAAAGCAAAAAAATGATTGAAGAGGTTACAGAATTGCAAGCCCAAAAAATCAGTAAACATTTGGAAGAGATAGATTTTACTCCGGAAGAGCTTGATGTACTTATTGAAAAAATGAATTTGCTGGTCGAATCATTTCGCTTGCCATCCAAAAGGGAGAGGAGGCCTGAAGCTTGAAAAGAGGACTGGTTAATGCCATTCTGGTTCTTTATGGTTTGGGATTGATTGCCGGTGGGATTTATTATTTTTTTCAACAAACGTTCTATTTTCACAGTGAAATTGCCCAGGTAAAAGCGGAGATGGTGCCAATCTATCCTGAACAGGCAGGGCTGCTGAGCCAGTGGTCCGCAGAAGAAGGGAAGCAAGTTGAACGGGGAGAAAAGCTGGGCGCAGGAACCCCTTTTGTTTCCAACCTGAGTTCGGAGTCCCGTTCGTATTCCCCTTACCCGATTGTTTCACCTGTTAAAGGTGTCCTTCTTAAAAGCGATGCTGTTGTCGGTGAAACCGTAAAACCGGATCGGCCCTTGGCCATTGTCGCCGATTTATCAAAAATTTATATTCTTGCCTACATCGATGAAAAAGATATGGATCGGGTAGAACCGGGAAAAAAAGCGGAAATTACACTGGATGCCTATCAGGGTCTTGTTCTTGAAGGACAGGTTAAAAAGGTCGGAGCGATGGCAGGAGATCTGTTGAATCCGTCAGGAACCAGTCAGGGGCAGGCAAAAGAGGTACAGCGTGTTCCTGTTCAAATTTCCATTAATTTACCAACAGATGTAAAACTGATTCCCGGAATGAATGCGGAAGTAAAAATCATTCAGTCATCAATTTTGAATAGGAAAGGTGATGCATTATGAAAACAGGTCGTCTGATCCTGACAAATACATTGATTTTCCTGATAATAGCAGGACTGGGCATTGGAGGCTATTATTACTATTTTACGCAGTCCAATTTTATTCAGACGGAAGATGCCAGGGTAAAAGGCGATATTGTATCTGTTTCTTCCCTGGGTAACGGGATACTGGAGGACTGGCAGGCTGAGGAAGGACAGGAAGTCAGTAAAGGCCAGGTACTGGGCAAGGTAAATACAGGACAGCAAATACTGGATATTACGTCGCCAATTGACGGAACCATAATCAAGAATGAATCTTCAACAGGGAAATTGATTGCAGCCGGGCAAACCCTGGCACAGGTAGTTGACCTGAAGAATCTATATATAGAAGCGAATATTGAGGAAACGGTAATCAAAGATGTGAGTACAGGACAGGAAGTGGATATTACCGTAGATGCGGCAGAAAACACAAAGATCAGGGGAACCGTGACGAAAATCGGGAAAGCGACAAATTCCACATTTTCCTTGTTACCGCAACAGCCGGCAAGCGGAGATTACAAGAAGGTGAAACAGTATATTCCGGTAACAATTGAAATGGAAAATTATCCTGATACGATTTTGCCCGGAATGAATGCTTCTGTTCGAATTCATAAATAAAACTGATGAAACCTGGAAAGGAGGGAAACAAGATGGGAAGAGTTTACAAACATCTCCCACTGCTTATTGTTTTGATGATGGGGGTTTTTCTGGCTCTTTTGAATCAAACCCTGTTAAATGTGGCCATTCCTCATCTGATTCAGGATTTCGGGGTGACGGCAAGTACGGCACAATGGCTGTTAACGGGTTATATGCTTGTCAACGGAATCCTGGTACCACTCACAGCCTATCTGGTTGATCGATTCGGGGCGCGCCAGCTGTTTCTGGCTTCGATGATATTTTTCACGGCGGGATCACTGGTTTGCGCAATGGCTCCTGATTTTTCCGTCATGTTAATCGGTCGGCTGGTTCAGGCGGTTGGTGCAGGGATTCTTATGCCGTTGGTAATGGTGATTACCCTCTATATTTTTCCTCCGGAAGTGCGTGGAAAAGGGATGGGGATCTTCGGCCTCGGCATGATTTTTGCTCCTGCGATCGGCCCTACTTTGGCAGGGTGGATTATTGAGAATTATGATTGGCGTCTTTTATTTTATGCCATGACGCCTCTTGGTGTAATTGTTATTATTGTTGCTTTTTTCCTTTTGAAAAACAGTTTGCAAAAAGAGACAAAACCGGAGTTTGATTTCCGGGGTGCGGTCACGTCCTCGCTGGGTGTCGGACTTTTGCTGTATGGCCTGAGTGAAGCGGGGAACAGGGAATGGAGTGATCCGGTTATTGTTGCTGCTTTGGCTGTCGGCGTCTTCTTTATCGGTCTGTTCGTTGTACAGCAGTATCGTTCCCGTCATCCTATGCTGGATTTTTCTGTTTTCCGGTTTGATATGTTTACGTTATCCAATATCATTAATGTGATAGTTACCATGGCGATGTTTTCGGGAATGTTCCTGCTTCCTATTTATTTGCAAAATCTGCGTGGATTTACTGCTTTTGAGTCCGGATTGTTGCTGTTGCCGGGGGCGATCATTATGGGGATCATGTCGCCTGTTTCCGGAACCCTTTTTGATAAGGTGGGACCGCGGCCGCTGACGACCGTCGGGCTGTTGATTACAGCCGTAACCACTTATGAATTTACCCATTTGACTTTGGAGACCAGTTATGGCTATATTCTCATGATTTACATGATCCGCTCCTTTGGCATGTCGTTAATGATGATGCCGATCATGACTGCCGGTCTTAATCAGCTGCCAGGCGAATTGAACAGCCATGGAACGGCAATGTCCAACACGCTCAAGCAAATTGCCGGATCATTGGGAATCAGTATTTTTACGACCATCTTTTCAATGCGGACACAGTATCACCTGGGGAAATTGAGTGAACAGGCCAATTTGATGGACCCGGCTTACAGTAATCATTTTTATTCCTATCTGGATTCTTTTGCGCAGTCCCTTGGATTGCCAAAGGAACAGGCACAAGTTATGCTGACAGATGCATTGCACGGGCAGGCCGTCCGGTATGCGTCGGTTATGGGAATCAATGATGCCTTTGTCTGGGCAACTGTTTTGGCCTTTGTCGGTTTTTTACTGAGTTTGTTTATGCGGGATGTTCGGAAAGACCATATGGTTTCCCGGCCTTTGGCCAGAAAGCAGCATAGGCTGGATCTGATCAAGGGGGAGATAGGATGAAAGTATTTGTAATATATGACAGTGAAGGCGGTCATACCGAAAATATTGCCGCCTCTATAGCAGATGGCGTCCGTGAAGCGGGAGGCGAAGCATGCCTTTATCATGTCAGGGAAGCGGATGTACAGGAACTGAATGAAGCGGATGCAATCATTTGGGGTTGTCCCGGGCATTTCGGAACAATCAGTTCCGGCTTGAAATCCTGGATTGACCGTCTGGGCCATATCTGGGCTGAAGGAAAGCTGATAGGCAAAGTGGGAGCAGTCTTCTGTACAACAGCCACCGTACATGGGGGAGCAGAGATGACCCTGTTGAATCTGATTACTCCCATGCTTCATAACGGGATGATTATTGTTGGATTGCCCGGCAATCTGCCTGAAAATGCGCTGGTCGGTTCTTACTATGGCCTGGCGGTTACCTGTCCGGTTGAACTGGATGATGAGCAAAAAGACTCATCCCCGACAGAAAATGACCGGGCTTTGGGAAGGGCGCTTGGGCGCCGGGTAACCGAGGTTGCCAGAAAGTTGAAGTAAAGTTAAAGTGAGGGAGAGTAAATTGACTTACCTGATCCTCTTTTATGTGGTGCTGGCGCTTTTGGGAGGTATAGTTTTATATGCTGTCAATTCACGTGCCAGTAAAAAGAAAGAGACAAACAGGAAAGAGAGCACGGCGGAATCAAATCAGGCAGATTCACAGAATATAAGTACGGTTTCCTTACCACGTTCATCAGATGTTATTACTGATGCGGAGTATCGCGAGGTGTTGCGAAAAAGGTCAAAAACCAAAACCGAAGCCGAGGAATATCCTGCCGGGGATTCCTTGAAATATAGCGATAAAGAATACCGGGAAGTCTTGCGCAAGATGCATCAGCAGCCGGGTAAAAATAAAGGGATTAATAAATAATTGTCCAAATCCGCTTGCAAATTGGCAGGCGGATTTGTATATAACCAATTTAACAGGGAATGGAGGAAAGGAACTGTGCTTGTAACGTTAACCATGTTTGCTGTAGGAACCTTGCTGGGGTTTATTGGAGCAGGGGGAGCCGGTTTTATCATAGCGATTCTCACACTTGTGTTTCATGTCCCGATTCAGGTGGCACTCGGTACCGCGCTGGCATCCATGGCATTTACAACCCTGTCCGCTACGCTTGGCCATTTTCGGGAAGGAAACATTTCTGTTCGTACCGGAATCCTGGCGGGAGCTTCCGGAGCAGTTGGCGCATTTTGTGGTTCCAGGATTGCGGCTTTGGTTCCTGCTGTCCAATTGCACTGGTTTGCAACAGGAATGCTTTTTTTGTCTTCGCTGATGCTTTTGCTGCGCCTGTTTATTGCAAAGCGGATAGAATCATCAGAAAAAGCCGCTTCCCATCATCTTTTGAAATCCATCTTGCTGGGACTTTTAACCGGTATATTAGCCGGAACATTTGGAATTGGCTCGACACCGTTTATCCAGATTGGGCTTCTTGTCCTGCTCGGATTATCTCTCCGGCAATCTGTCGGCACAACCATGCTGGTTATTCTTCCGATTGCCATTGGAGGAGGGGTGGGATATTCGGTTGAGGGCTATCTGGATATCCCCCTGCTGTTTCAGGTATTGCTTGGCACCATGACAGGCGCCTATCTCGGATCAAAATTTACCCGCCTTGCGCCACCGGGCATATTGAAAGCAGCGATGGTTATGACCCCTGCTGTGGCGGGATGTTTGATGTTATTTGAATAAACAGGCGATAAATGTTGTTTGCAAATCATTTTATAGCATCTGTAAAATGATGGTGTCTGGTTTGCCAATTGATAGTATTAAAAAAACCGTAAGAAACATTTTTTCAAATCTGAAATCAGACATATTTACAGGTCAAGAGGAGCAGATCGATGGTACAGATGGATTTTGGAAAGATTCGGGAGATCGTTGATGTATCTTCAAATGTGTTAACAGGAGAAGCATTGCTGCCATTCGCGTTTGATGAAACGGTTTGCCGTGAAGTTGGAAATGGCATCCTTGCACCGTTGATGCATATATGGCGCCATCGCCAGGCTGTAATATTGGGGCTTCGTGACAGAAAACTGCCTCATGCGCCTGAAGCGATCAAGTGGCTCAGATCGCTCGGCTATCGTGTGGCAGTCCGCAATTCAGGCGGGGCAGCTGTTCCCCTGGATTCCGGTGTTGTGAACATATCCCTTGTTTTGCCTTCCGCGAGGGGGAAGACGGAAATAAAACGGGATTTTGAAATCATGTATGAGTTGATCCGAACCAGTCTGAATCCTGTTTTTCCGAAGATTGACAAAGGGGAAATTGTCGGATCGTATTGTCCGGGCGACTTTGACCTGAGTATTCAAGGGAAAAAATTTTGCGGCATTGCCCAAAGAAGGCAGACCAGAGCATTTGTCATTCAGGCATTTGTGCTGGTGGAAGGAAGCGGAAGGGTGCGGGGCGACCAGATCAGGCAATTTTATAATCTGGCGTCAAACGGGGATAGAAACCTGAAATTTCCCCATGTGGAGCCGTTGCAAATGGCCGCTTTGGCAGAATGGGACCAGTCGGTAACCACAGACTGGTTTATTTCCCGGGTGAAAGAAGTAATCAGGAAGAGTGGGCCAGTCAGGGAAACCTGTTATTATAATCCGGTGTATGCCGAATCAGTTGAGAAGATGGTGAAAGATCTGAAAAACCGCTATTCCCGATAAGAATTACGGAACATATAAAAAAGGCCGCCCCGGGGACGGCGTCAAATAAAAGGCCACTCCTGTACGAGAGCGGCAAAATTCAAGGAAAACGCTGTGAAACGTGAAAAAGGGATATGGGTTAAAAAATGGACTGCCTGTTCGTAACAAGCAGACTGATGTGAGAAGGTTTCAGGTCTCCGTATTACTATTCGAAACAACTTTTTATTTTTAGTCCTCTTCTTTATTTTTTCAGTTGCGTCGGGCAAAGTCAACAAACCGGAATTTGTCGGAGCGGTGGCGGGATTCCGTATACTGGAACAAAGTGTTGTCCTCCAAATAGACATAATTGCGGACAACAGCTACATGGCTTTCCTCCTGATGATCCAGCAATTGCCGATCCTCTTCTGTCATCCGTTCAACGGTAATAACTTTTTTGGCAAAACTGATAGGGAGTTCGCACTCTTTCTCCAGATATTCATAAATGGAATCTTTGCAAATGTCTTCCGTTAACCTGGGTACAACTTTCTGGCGAAAATAATCTTTATCCAGAATAATTTTTTCTCCGTCTATTTCCCGAATCCGAACCACTTTCCAAACAGGCTCCGGTCGTTTCAGTCCCAGTTGGGAAGTGAGGCAAGGATCGGACAGTTCCGGTTTTAATACATGGACATGGGTTTTCCAGGATTTCTTCGCCCTGGACAGGAGTTCCTTGAAACCGACCAGTCCCGATACCGGAAAGTCATACCGGTTTATTCCCAGGACAAAAGAACCTTTTCCTTTGATTTTCTGGATGTAACCGTTTTGCGACAACAGGTTGAGCGCTTTGCGTACGGTTTCGCGAGAGGTTTCGTAGCGCTCTGACAGTTCCTTTTCAGACGGGAGTTTTCCCCCCTGTTTCCACTTTCCTTCTTCGATTTGCCGGGCAAGTTCACGATAAATCGTGAGGTAGATATTGCTCAACGTTATTTCCCCTCAAAAATCTCAGGTTTTGGTAAGGCGATAAACAAGGGACTCGTAAGGCCGTAAAGTGATACTTCTCCACTCACGCGGAGTGTCCGGGTAGTTGGCAAGAATAACTTCTCCATTCCAGCCTTCTAGCAAATGGCTGGCTGGCAAACTCCATTTTGTCAAACAGTTATGGAAGTTATTGATAACCAGCAACTTTTCATTTCGGCCGTGACGGAAATAAGCAAAGATATCAGGATGGTCAAGGGCAACTGCTTCAAAAGTACCCGTGGTGACAATATCCATTTCCTTTCGCAACCGGATTAACTGCTGGTAGTGGGCAAAAACAGAGTCAGGCTCTTTCAGGGCTTGCTCAACGTTAATTTCCTTGCAGTTTGGAGCTGCCGGAATCCAGGGAGTTCCTCTGGTGAATCCTCCATGCGGCTCTGCCGTCCATTGCATGGGGGTCCGGGCGTTGTCCCGTGATTTTTGCCGGATAATCTGCATCACTTCTTCCTCTGTTTTCCCCTGCTTCAGCAATATGTGGTACATGTTATGTGTTTCGACATCCCGATAATCATTGATCGATGTAAAGTTCGGATTTGTCATCCCGATTTCTTCACCCTGGTAGATGAATGGAGTCCCCTGCATCAGGTGCATTGCGGTTGCCAGCATCTTGGCTGATTCCTTGCGGTAATGCCTGTCATCGCCAAAGCGCGATACAATTCGCGGCTGGTCATGGTTGCACCAGAACAGGGTATTCCAGCCGCCGCCTGTTTGCATTTCTGTCTGCCATGTGGACAAAATCCGTTTTAGTGCTTTAAAATCCATCCGACCAAGGCTCCACTTGTTTCCCTCAGGGTAATCCACTTTCAAATGGTGGAATTGAAAAATCATATTCAATTCGTGACGGTCCGGACGGGTATACAGAATACCATGGGGGATGGAAGTGGACGACATTTCCCCAACGGTCATTATATCATAGCGGGAAAATACCTCACGGTTCATTTCTTGCAAAAACTCGTGAATCCGGGGCCCGTCTGTATAATATTTGCGGCCGTCCCCCGGAGGTACCGAACCGTCATCATCAGGGAAACGCTGGTCTTTGGAAATCAGGTTGATTACGTCGAGGCGGAATCCGTCCACTCCAAGATCCAGCCACCAGCGCATCATTTCGTAAATTTCCCGGCGTACTTGCGGATTTTCCCAGTTCAGGTCGGCTTGGGTTTTGTCAAATAAATGCAGGTAATATTGTCTCGTATCTTCATCCCATTCCCAGGCAGACCCGCCAAATTTCGATTGCCAATTGTTTGGTTTACGCCCATTCTTGCTGTCTTTCCAGATATAAAACGTGCGATAAGGGTTTTCCCTGGAAGAGCGGGATTTTTTAAACCATACATGTTCGGTGGAAGTGTGGTTGACCACCATATCCATAATTACCCGTATACCACGAGCGTGGGCCTTGTGAACGAGTTCCAGGAAGTCATCCATTGTGCCATATTCCGGATTGATTTTGCGATAGTCACTGATATCATAACCGTGATCCTTTTGCGGAGATTGGTAAATGGGCGTTAACCACAAAACATCGACTCCCAGCTGGCTCAGATAGGGCAATTTCTGAATAATTCCTTTCAGATCCCCGACACCGTTACCGGTTGTGTCATAAAAACTTTTGGGATAGATTTGGTAGACAACCGCTTTTTTCCACCATTCTGTCACGACAAGAACCTCCTTGTTTACTGCATCAATTCTTCGATTTCTTCTTTAATAATGGACGACCTGGTTCCAAATACCGCCTGCAGTCCGTCCCCGCGTTTGATCACACCAGCGGCTCCCAGGTGTTTCAATTTGTCTTCATTCACTTGCTCCATATCCCTGATTCCGACTCTCAGGCGTGAAATACAGGCATCCAGCCGGGTAATATTTTCTTTACCTCCCAGGGCTTCAAGAATCTGCGCGGCCAGATTTGTTTCCTTTTCCTGTTTTTGGGCTTTTTTTCTGGCGACATCTTCTTTTGTATATAATCTTGTTTCCTCTCCTTCTTCTTCCCGGCCCGGCGTTTTGAAGTCAAATTTCAGAATCAGAATCCGGAATACAAAATAATAGACAGCGGCGAAAAGAAGACCAAGTCCGATCAATACCAGCCAGGCATTGTTGTGGTTTGGGAAAACATTGAACAGGATAAAGTCAATAAACCCGGATCCGCCTGCAAAGCCTGCATGCATGCCAAGTGCGCCGGCAATTCCGTACGCAATTCCTGTAAGTACGGCATGAATCACATACAAGGCCGGGGCCACAAACAGGAATGTAAATTCCAGCGGTTCGGTAATTCCGGTAAGAAATGCAGTGATGGCAGCCGCAATAATCAACGATTTGGTTTTGGCTTTTTTGCTGGCTTTTGCGGTGTGAATAATTGCCAGTCCAGCTGCCGGCAGTCCGAACATGACCGGGACAAATTTTCCGGCAATATACGTACCTCCGGTAATGGTGACAGACGGATCGCGCAACTTGTCAATCACCTGGGCGATATAGATATTTTGGTCACCAACAATTCTGGCACCATCCAGAGAGGTATAGGCTCCGCCAATGTCGGTGAACAGAAGCGGTGTGTTGTAAATATGGTGCAAGCCAAAGGGAATCAGCAACTTTTCCAATCCGCCATACAGGCCGACTATCAGTGGATTGGTATGAGTGGCAATGAAATTCCCCAGCACAAAGATACCATTTCCGATGGGGGGCCAGATGAAATAAAGGATAACAGCTGATAAAATGGCTCCGAATGAGGCGACGATCGGAACCAGGCGCTCCCCGCTAAACAGGGAAACAGAGTCGGGTAATTCCACTTTGTGATAGCGATTGTAAAAATAAGCAGTCAGGAAGCCGATTAAAATACCGCCAAAAACCCCAATTTGCATGGTTTCAATGCCCAATTCGGTTCCCAGAAGCCTTTCGTTCAGCTTGATTCCGGTAATCTCAATCATGACACCGATCGCGGTGTGCATAATAAAGAAAGCAATCAGGGCTGAAAAACCAGCCATCCCCCTTCCTGTCCAGGTGATGGCGATCGCTACGGCAAACAGGACAGGGAGGTTATTGAAGATTGCCTGACCGGCCCGTTGCATGAGGATACCGGCGATTTGCCATCCATCGCTGCCTAAAAAAGGAATAATCTCCTGAACGTTCGGGTTGAGAATGACGCCGCCGAGACCCATTAAAATCGAGACAAGAGGAAGGATCAACACCACAGCCATCATCGACCGGCCAACACGTTGAAAAAAGTCAAAAGAGACGCGCTTAACCATTATTTTTCCTCCTTGGATCAGATCGGATATGAAGTGTGATTTTGCCGGCAACATGTATATACAGGATAGTGGGCAAAAAAATGAAAGGCTTTTCATTCAAAATAATTTTAACCTGTATATACATGTTTGTCAATTTGATTTATTAACTGGATTGTGGCGAGGAAGAGACAAAATCTTTTTATTTTCCTAACCTGATGTTGCCATTGATTCAATGGTGCACATGTGTTATGATGAGAACACCGCGCTAGATGGGGAGTTAGCGGTGCCCTGTAACCCGTAATCCGCTATAACGGGGTCGATGCCTATCCGAGGCGTATTTTGTGTGAGGCTGGTCTGGATCGTCGGTGTTGATGATTGGGTCCTGCGCAACGATTACTTCCGAACCGTGTCAGGTCCTGACGGAAGCAGCACTAAGGAAGCCTTATCGTGTGCCGCAGGGGTGCCTGGTCTGAGCTGATGATTCAGGGGCCGCTCAGGCAAAGTGCGTCGGAGATAGGTGCGCGGTTACATATGGATATTTTCGAAAAGCCCTCCCTGATGGTTACAGGGAGTTTTTTATATGAAAGGAATGGAAAATTTTCTCATAAAGAAGGAAGAAATAGGTAAATAGCGAATAAAAAGTTAGAATTATTTGTGACATTTTTAGGGGAAGGAGCGGACTGTCGGCAAGGAGGTGGGTAACTCCTGTCCTGAGTCTGGCGTTGGCGAATTCGGAAAGGTAGTTCACTTGTGGATCGGACAATTTTCCAATAATCGTTCGTTGCAAAAGGAAGCACGAAGGATAGAAGGGAAGCTTTGAATGTGGCGGTGCGAATATGATGAATATGAACACGAAGGCGTTAGCAGGAAACCAGGAACATAAGTCATTTCATTTGTATACATTTTATCCTGTAACACCCTATGAACGTCTGGCCGTCCAGTTAATCTCACAAATCCACTTGGGAGTTATCGTAGTAGATGATCGGTTGAATGTCGTGGAAATCAATCAAGCGGCGAGAAATTTGTTAGGACTGGAAAAGTCAAAAATTTTATATCATTCGTTTCAGGAAGCGATTATCCAATCAGGTTTGCCAAAAAAGTGCAGGGATCGATTGTTTTCCATTTTGTATTCCGGGGAAGAGGGACGGGAATTGGAACTGGATTGGGGTTCGGAAGGGGGCAAGGTTCGTTCTCTTCTTTTACGGATACATCCCTTTGAGGACAATGAAAGCGGATTAAAAGGACAAATCCTGATGTTTGAGGACAAGACGGAGACACTCCTTCTCAAGCAACAGGTTCAGCAAAACAACCGTTTGGCAACCATTGGACAGATTGCTGCCGGGACGGCACATGAAATCCGCAATCCTCTTACAGCGATCAAGGGATTTTTGCAAGTGATCGGACATAAGATGAAGGAAAATGGGCAACAGAAAGAACATGGCTATATTGATATCATGTTAAGGGAGATCAGTCGGATCAGCAGCCTGGTTGGAGAGTTTCTGATGTTGAGCAAACCTCGCCATATAAAAGTGCAATCTGTCAGTATAGTCAAGGTGCTGAAAGATATTTTGCCAATTATCAGAAACGAGGCCCTCCTGCATAATATTGATGTAGTGATCAAGCAGCAGTTAACGACAATACCCATGGTTGAAACAGACAAGGAACTGTTAAAGCAGGTCTTTCTAAACCTGACAAAAAATGCGATAGAAGCGATGAGAGACGGCGGAATTTTGACCCTGTGTCTGAAGACCCTTGAAAAAAGAAAACAAGTTGTTGTAGAGATCT
>JBAVDL010000187.1:0-2402 GCA_049587175.1 Thermoactinomyces sp. | reverse complement strand
CTTACAAATTTGCCAAATGCAATTCGATCTACCTGATTCATCCTATCCCCCACCGAAGATTTTTTCAGCAAAAAAGCGGCTGTTCCCATGGAGAAATGGGACATATTCCGAATATAGCGACCCGATTTTCAGGATATTTTGGTTAAATGACGTGTCTTTGGTGATTCATTTCTTATATTTTGATAATGATCGGGTTTCTTTTAAAAATTTGTCACCATTTTTCAGAATATTATATAATAGGAGTGTGCCAGATGGCAATAGCAGGAAAGGAGGAATCGCGATCAAAGGGCAAATCCAAGCCATAGGAACATTGGAGGAAATTAAAAAATTTCTTAAAATGTTACCTGATCAATTAATATTTAAAAACTACAATTATGTGACAGACATTTTTGGACCGGACCATCCTGACCCGCTTCGTTTGACATGTTCTTTCGGAAAGAAACCAAAGATGCTTCGTTTGGATGTGGGAGATGCAGGAAGGATCGAAATCCCCATGACCAATTTGCTAGAGATCAAGACGAAAGAGGGGGTTACTGTATTTGCAGGATATACAGTTGACATATTTTCCGCACCCAAAACAAAAAAAGAGCCCAAAAAAGGCTCCACATGTAAACAGTGTATTGTCTCCATTATACCACAGATTTAAGCGTAAGCCGTTCAGCAAAACAGAAGGATTACATATGGAGGTTGAGGCAGTTCCATATCTGGAGGAAGAGATTTTTCAGGTTCTATTTGATTCCGTCATGCCGGAAGAGCCACCTTCTGACATTATTTTGGATCTGACCTGTGTCGATGGAATCTGGCAATACGTGGAGTAAAAAAGAGTGGACATGCTCTTTGACGGCAAGAGTATGTCCACTGCAAAGTCAAATCGCAAGCAACCATTCTGTAGTTTTTCCAATTAGCCACCCAACGTCCTCTGAAGTAGATGAAGAGGGAAACGTTTCATGGAAGCTAATGGAAAAACACAAAAATCATGACTTAACAGGATTAGAAAATCAACTGGGAGTTGTTCTTCATCCTTCCATCAAAGAATATTTTAATTCTTATTGGTTTGCCAGTCTTGATGGGTTTATCGGAAAACATTATATTAGGCTGGAAGCTGTATTGCCAAATATCGAATTAGATTCTTTCATATATGGTGAAAGGTTACAAAAGTAACCATAACAACAAGTTAGACCATATACCAATAGGAATGGAAGGCAATGGATTAATGGTAGTTGTAGACAACCAATATGGGACAGTGCAATTACAGGATTTTGAACGAAAATCGTTTGTTAAGCTGGCTGATAATATTGCATCATTAATTACTCAGCTAAAACTTCGAAAATAAAATGTTCGTATAAATCTGGCCTAGGAAAAACCTCAGGCCTTTTTCATTTGAACTCCATCCCGCAATGATCTTTCAAAAACTCTCATCCCTCATCTCCTGCTTCACAAGTATAACCATTTTGTCGCTACTGCTTTATAACTTTTTACTCTATCTTCCATTCAGCTGTACAACTACGGACTTCTGTCCTTTTTTAGCCATAATAAATCCCTTCTGGTTATCTCTTGAGTCAGTTACCAAATGGACTTTTTAACAGAATCAGCCATGAGGGGGTAATACTATAAGCCTGTTTTATTTCAGAAACCAATAAGCATTATCTATTGAAACGTTTAAGGCGAAATAGGAAATGGAGTACTTATTTCATCCTCTTTAAAGAGGTGTGTTGATTTAGACCCATGAGCCACATAGCTCCACTGATGGCTAAACCGTTTCAATCCTCTTCAATGAGGTGTATCCATTAAGACTACGGAGAAGATGTGACTGTGTTGTTCGAGGAAGATGTTTCAATCCTCTTAGATGAGGTGTATTTATTGTCATTGTTTGTATTTGGCTTGATATTGATCCATCGTTTCAATCCTCTTAGATGAGGTGTATTTATTGTCATTTATGGAAGGTTACGGTGAGGATACAGTCCAGGGCTTCATTGTTTCAATCCTCTTAGATGAGGTGTATTTATTGTCATATTCTGGAGACATATTTGGGCGGAGCCGATAACGAGTTTCAATCCTCTTAGATGAGGTGTATTTATTGTCATATTCGTTTTCTCGCGAATGGAAACGTCGACGAAAATTAGTTTCAATCCTCTTAGATGAGGTGTATTTATTGTCATTTCATGTAAATTCCACCTTCCATTCTGGAAAATCCGGTTTCAATCCTCTTAGATGAGGTGTATTTATTGTCATAGCGTTCGCTGTAACCGTTGTTATTACTGGTCTTCTATGTCAATTTCCGAACACCTCCTTTTTTAAGCAAAATTTTTGAGTCATTTCCCTGATCATTTACCAGTTAAAAACTCAATTTTTCCTTGTTTTATGCGGGTTTTGGCGTTTCCGAACAACCCCCGGCTTTTTTT
>JBAVDL010000186.1:0-2565 GCA_049587175.1 Thermoactinomyces sp. | reverse complement strand
GACAAATAATTATGTTGAAAATACGACAAATAAAGATGAAGTTAACAATTTCCGATTTAGGTTTTTTTGATAATTTGCGTAAAAAGTCATTAACTTTGTATCCTTTTTAAATTATGACGTTTAATGGAAGATGAAAGGGGGAACTTTTATTGAGCGGTTAATCGTGATAACTTGATATTGCTGTGAAGAAAAAAATATTCTAGTGGTGTTATTATTTCTTAAGGGAAAGGGTGTTTCATGTTGAATCGATTGAAACTTCTTATCCGCAGCTTGGCAATTTCAACTCTCGCACTTCTTATGTTCAGCACGCCCGCTTTTGTTTCTGCGAATCCGGCATCGTCACAGACAACACCGGATCTCCTGGTTCGTCAGATCATGGGCTTGGCCTATGAGTCCCAACAGTCGATAAACAGTATGCCGTTTTCAGTTGGCGATTCATTGAAAAAGGTCATAAAAGAATGGGGCCAACCGGAGGACATGAGTACCGTTGCAGCCAACTATTGGAGCCGTCATGTTCGATTCATCTATGATGGATCAACAGGAAGAAAAACCATCACCGCAATTGAAGATTTTGATCCACAGTTACAGACCATTCATTTATCGGATGTGAAGGGCCTGCTTGGCAACCCTGTAAGTGAAAAGGAACAAGAAGGAAACTACTATGTTACTTATACCGATAACGAAAATTATACGGTGATCTTCGTGTTTGAGAGCGCCTGGATTAATCCGGATCCAGTACTCAGCATGTATATTGTCGAAAAGCCCACACTCAATCATAAGTGATGTTCCAAATATGGAGCCGTCCATAAAAAGGGACGGTTCCATTTTTTCTGCTTCAAAAATAGCGTGGATTCAGGTTAACTTTTGGGATGAAATTTTGCCTGGCACTTTCCATTGCTGTTTCTGGTTCTGGATTGTGGCATATAAACTTTTGTTTCGTCGTTTTAATATATCGGATTGTTCAATAGAACCATTCCAAAAGAAATTTATGAATTACTGTGTCTGCAATCTGAGTACAGTTTGAAAAGGATATCCTGAGGAAGATTTGAAAAGTCTAAAGGCATATCGCTTTGACAGGAATAATTTCGTAATTTAAAAAAGTGCTATTTATGAAGTGAATAAAAAGAATGAAGACGATTTTAGTAATCTGATCTATCAATTCCCTGTATCAATAATCAAAATTGCAATAAATTTTTAGGGCGTGAGTGTATAAAAGACCACCTTTCGAAAAAAACATGAGCCACAATTTCTGGAGAAATGGCCCAAATTATCACAGCTACGCCGACCTGACGCAGCCCTCTTGCGAGTTTTCCATTCACTGCCACATATATCCAATCCAAGTAGGATTCGATTGCCGACCTGTATGTAGATATTTTTGCTGAAGAAAAAGGGCGGTAACTTACAATGTCCGATCGACATATCTGATGATTCGGATATATTAATGATTTATTAGCCTTTTTTTTTGCGAGAGTGGAAAGTGAAGCATGCGAAGGTTCCGGGAAGTGATGGACTTGGTCAAAGAGTATCAAAAGCAGAAGGCGTCTTTTAGTATGGGGTAGACTTTTCAGATAGAAATTGGATTAAGCCCCTCTTCAGGGGATTTATTTGAATTAAAAAACCCGGATGTTGATGATTGCCTCTAAAAACTAAATTATAAGAATAAACGGTCGATTTAATATGTTTTTTATATAAATTGTACATAATTTAATGTAAACAAATTATATTCAGTATTGACTGAAAAAATAATAATAAATAAAATACTAAATATAATAGGAGGGTTTGAAGAAATTGACAAAGAAAAAGTGGATCCAACCTGTTGTAAGAGTAAGGACACCAGAACAAATGTGTTAAATCAACCGGAGGTGATATTTATGCGGAAAAGATGGATTGCTCCCACCGTTAGAGTTCGCAAAATGACAGTTCATTGCTAAGTTAATTCATGGTCGAAATGGAGGCAGTCTCTCCATTTCGGCTATTAGTATTATTCTTTATGAAATTTTGGAGGATGATTTTACAAATATGAGTATATCACCTTTTGCCTGCCATTTTGGCATAACATATAAATGCAATTTACTTTGTGATCATTGTTATGCAGATAAATACAAGAATACAGCTGATTTTACTTATGAGGAACTATGTAATATTGTAGATCAATTGTACGATATAGGAATCATTCAAATTATTTATTCGCATGGCGAAAACATTATGCATAAGGATTTCTGGAGAATTACCAAGTATATGAGAGATAGAGGATTTTATGTAACACTAATGACTAACGGAACGTTCATCCGCAATTTGGATATTTCACAAAAACTTTATAATACTGGGGTAAGACAAGTATTTGTAAGTTTTGATAGTATGGATCCCGAAAAACACGACCAACGAAGACGAGTTCCAGGAAGTTTTAGGCGGGCTGAGAATGCATTAAAATATTTTAGTCAAGTTGAAGGAATAAGATATGGAATGGCTTAATGAACCCCAAAAGTCCAGACATTTAAGCCGCATTTGAAGATAAAAGTTGACGAAATTCTTTTGGAGACAGATATCCTAATGCAGAATGCGGTC
>JBAVDL010000185.1:0-35279 GCA_049587175.1 Thermoactinomyces sp. | reverse complement strand
ATGCTGCTTTTTGCTGCTATGAATTTAAAAAAACTGGCTAATTGGCGATGGCGAAACCGTCGGCATCGTCGATTTTTTAATCAGTTTATTAGAAAAACCCTTCTGTACTCAGTTACTAGAAGGGGTTTATCTACAGTCTGAAAGGAGTATCGTTCTTTGATACTCCTTTTTTACAGAACTCCACCTTGCAAAGAAACCGTCATTCTGCTTCTGAAAATCGCTTTCTCATATTTTGTCCAACATGCTCAAAAAAGTATCTTTCCTGATTTTCATATTCAACAAGGCGGCGATCCCCCACACACCACAGGAGCTGCCACAGCACTTCCTGTGGTCACTTGGGGTGGCACACCAGGTATAATCTTTCGTACGACTTCCCAGGCAAGGAGTGACTTTTCGCACATGAAACATTAACTATTTCTGACCCGGGCCATTTAAAGATAACCGGGTGTGATCTTATACATACAGCTCATTCAGTAATCTTCTTACCAACATGATCAAAGCCCTGTCATCACGAATATCATACAAACCTTTATAAAAAGTGTAGGTTTTCCCATGACGCCTCTTTTCTTCCCTGGCCATTGACAACAGGAAGTCCCTTATATCCCTGGCATGCTTATTAACGGATTCTTCACCCATTAACAATACCTTGTCCAGATGTTTCCTGATTGCTTCCCTGTCGTTTTCTATATCTAACCCCCAGGCTTCAGCCAGCTCTTTATATTCCAATCCCCGAAATTCGGATTCACTTTCTCCAGTATCATCAACCGGTTCAGGCGTCTCCCAGTCATCAGGCTGTTCGTCAGCCTTAAAAACTTCTTTCTCATGAGAAGACACCGAATCAGGTCTGGAATCAGACATGGACAACCTGATTACCAAAGACTTTCCATCAACCATCCTGGACAATAGAAACAGGAAAAAATAGGTTGGGATAGATATAATCCAAACCAGAAAGACAGACTCCCAGTAATCCTCACCATCAAAAACAAAGAAAGAAGTTATCAAAATTACAGGCAACAACACTGTACATATTACTCTCAAGACACGAGTAAACAGACTCTTTTCAAATTTGCCAAACCATTCAGCTGACAATCTGGCCGTTTTAATAAAATTTTTGTATCCTCTCCCAAAAAAACCAGATACCTTCGCAAGGTACTCTGATCCTTTGGATATTTTTGGTCCCGGCTTAAACGTCATAGATCACCCTCCCCCGTCGTGTAATATTTTATTTATGAAACCTCCAAAAAGAAACTGCATCCATAAATACCCTTAAAAATATTTTCAGAGTACCTGTAAATATCATATCAAAAATATGCCCGTAAACTTTTCATATACATCGTAAAAAAACTGACAATCTGTCGTCAGTTCATCAGCAAAAAGTTAATCTCCTGTTTTCCTTGTACCTGATTGGCTTGGTCAGGTCACATTGGCCGGATTTGAAACCTGGGACATTTTCAAACTGAAGCAAGACTTTCCGGTTTGGTACCAAACAAGCAAAGTTATTGGTGTTACTGTCTGGCGTACCGGTACGTGCTTTTTTCGGCATGCTTTTTTCCATACCGGAGCGTTCTCCACGCTGAAGTCCCGGATAAACCTTTTATCAGCAATTGTGCCTGGCCAGGCCAGGCACGCTGGGAATGCATGGACGCTTGCAAAGAGACAAGATCCGGTCAGGTACTGGTTTTTTTTATAATGGCCTGCCCCTTTTCGATCCGCATCAGGTCGTATGGTTGAACGGGAAAATCTACTTTCACTTTCACTTTTTGCATGGGGTGGCGCGCTGCATCCAGCAGATTTCCTTCTTCGTCCCAAATCCCGTCTATTCGTTGGATAAACTTTTCACGTTTCGGTCCAATAAACTCCACTTCCTGACCGGTTTTAAAATGATTGCGTTGTTCAATCAGAGCCATTTGCGTTTCCGGGTCATAATCAAGAACCAGACCAGCAAAATCATAAGCTGCCATTTTTGGAGGCAAACCAAAAATTTGATCCTCCTTGGAAGGATTTTTGAAATAAAATCCGGTAGTTAACGGTCGATTGGCCGCTTTCAGGATCTCTTCCTTCCACTCCGGTTTAAACCGGAATCCTTCCGGATCTTCACAATAGGCATCAATTACCCGACGATAGGAATTGACTACCGTTGCAATGTAATGAATGCTTTTCATCCGTCCTTCAATTTTAAGAGAATCGACTCCGGCATTGATTAATTCCGGAATATGTTCAATCATGCAAAGGTCTTTGGAGCTCATGGTAAAAGATTGATCCCTTTCTTCAAACAGGGCGTTTGCCTCACCATCAACATCTTCGAACAGATCATACTTCCAACGACATGACTGTGCACATCCGCCCCGATTGGCATCGCGGCTGGTCATATAGTTGGACAGTACACAACGCCCGGAGTAAGACATGCACATTGCTCCATGAATAAAGGTCTCAATCTCAATATCGGTATGCTGCCTGATTTTTTTAATTTCATCCAGGGAGACCTCACGCGCCAGGACGACACGCGCGATTCCTTCATCTGCCCAAAACTGCGCCGTTTGCCAGTTGGTGATGGATGATTGCGTGCTAATATGAATTTCCAGATTGGGAGCCGCTTCCCGGCAAATATCAACGACTGCCGGATCAGCGATAATTACTGCGTCAATTCCGATCTGAACCAACGTTTTAAAATAGTCCGTCATCCCGTCAAAGTCTTCATTGTGAGCGATGATATTGGCGGCAACAAACACCTTTGCCCCATGTTGGCGGGCAAAAGCAACTCCTTCCTTCATATCTTCATAAGAAAAATTTCCGGCTTTCGAGCGAAGCCCGTATTTATACCCTCCGATATAAACAGCATCCGCTCCGTACAACACGGCAAATTTCAATTTCTCCAGATTGCCTGCCGGAGCCAGCAGTTCCGGTTTTTTTAGCCTGGTGCGCTCTGTCATTTTGTATCACCTTCTTTCCGATAAACTTGTTTTCTGAAGTAAAACCCGGTACCGAGAGGGTGATTCTCCGGCTGGATTTTTTTCAGCCCGGAAAGCAAGCCGGGATCAAGTGGAGCCTGTGGATCTTGAAGAAAAGCATCGATTGCTTGGCGGTAGATGGAGACAACCTGAGAATTATAAGCAGCCGATTTGCGATTTCCTTCGATATAAAAACAGTCAACACCGCCATTGATTAACCGTCCAAGATGTTCAATCATACAGAGATCCTCACTGCTCATCACATGTGTACCATGCTGGTCTTCAAAAACGGGATATTGTTGCTCTTTCCGAACGTGCTCTTTCAGAAAAAGCGGTTGTCCCCGCTCTTCACGGTATCGATCCAGGAAATCAAAATAGTTGCTGACCAGCTTCCGCTTGGAGTGAAAAATACAAGTCATCCCATGAACTTGTACCTGAATCGGGATAGGACTGTATCGTCTGATCTCAATGACTTCCTCCATCGAAAGTTCACGTGCCAGAAAAGCCCGGGTTGCCCCGCGTTTTGCCCAGAACTGGATCGTGCGATAGTTGGTGGATGTGGTCTCTGTACTCCAGTGCAATCCAAGCCGGGGGGCGACCCGTTTTGCCGTCATGAAAACCGCCGGGTCACCAACCACGATTGCATCCACTTCATACTCGGCCAGTTGCCGGAGATATTCCTCCAGCCCTTCGAGATGATCGTGATGAAGGAGAGCATTGACCAGAACATATACTTTTTTTCCCTGGTCATGGGCAAGTTGAACAGCGGAATGAATCATAGTCAAATCAAAATAACCAGGAGGTCGAAGCGCATACCTTTCATCGCCCACGGTAACCGCATCGGCCCCCGCTGCAAACAATTTTTCTGCTTCAGCAAGGCTTCCTGAGGAAACAACGAGCTCAGGAGTTTGTAAATCCATGTAGAACGTCCTTTCTTCTTTATAACTTAAATATTATCATCATTATTCCAATACAAACAGGCATCCTGACTCATTATGATGCCAACGGAAAAAATGATTATACAACTTACTCAACAGCAAACTTAATTCTATATTATACATCCTGGTAAACAGGAAAGATAGGAAGATCGGTTTTAGAGAGTATGGCCTGGTTGATAACAATATCAAACACAACCATAGAAAGGATTTACCAGCCCCGCTTTCTTTTTTATCATGAAATCTACCATTTGATTTCTGTTAAATTGTGTTAAGATAATAGGAAAATTCTACTTATATTTTTATAAGAGGGGAATAGATCGATGCAATCAAAGTTTGCAGGATTTTTCTTTACTCTGATCGGAATTATGATTTTGGTGATCCAGTCCGGTTTGGCTCCGGTCACTTCTCTTATCACCTGGCCCTTCCTACTGTTTCTGACGGGTGCCGTTTTATTGTTCACGGCATTGATAAAAAGGCACAGTTCCCTGACCCTGTGGGGAGGTCTGATTACCGCGCTGGGTCTGACCATTTGGGGAATGAAGTATGTTGACGGCTGGTCAAAACATTGGGGCTTGCTGCTGGCACTGTTTGGTGTAGCGGTTTTGTTGCAATTCATGATCAACAAAAACAAAATAACCGGACTGGTCGGAATCGTTATGTTATTAACAGGAATTTTTGCTTACCCGGGCATCGCCGACCTCCCCGTTATTTCTCCAATCACCTCCGTTATTCACGCATATTGGTCCATCTTTATCGTCCTCCTTGGGCTGATTCTTATTCTGAAAAAGTGAGGCGAAACAATAATGGCCATCGTAAAAACTGTCAATCTGGGCAAAAGGTTTGGAAAGTTTGTTGCATTGGACGGAGTAAATATCGAAGTAAACAAGGGAGAGATTTATGGTTTTATCGGGCCAAATGGCGCTGGAAAATCAACCACACTGCGCATCCTGACCGGGATGCTCAGACCCACCGCGGGAGAAGCAAAATTATTTGGCAAGGATGCCTGGAAAGATGCTGTCGATATTCATAAACGGATTGCCTATGTACCCGGAGATGTCAACTTGTGGCCAAATTTGACCGGCGGGGAAGTGATCGACGTATTGTTGAAAATGCGTGGAGGAATAAATAAAAAGCGCCGGAATGAACTGATCGAAAGATTCCGGCTGGATCCTGCCAAAAAGTGCAGAACCTATTCCAAAGGAAACCGGCAAAAAGTTGCCCTCATTGCCGCTTTTGCCCATGATGCTGATCTTTACATACTGGATGAACCCACGTCGGGGCTTGATCCATTGATGGAACGGGTATTTGAGGAATGCGTGATCCAGGCAAAAAAGGAAGGCAAGAGCGTTCTCCTGTCCAGCCATATTTTATCGGAAGTAGAAAAATTGTGCGACACCATCGGAATCATTCGCGAGGGAAAAATAATTGAAACGGGACGATTGAGCAATATGCGCCATTTAACCCGAACCAGTTTCCTCATCAAGACTAAAAAGCCCGTTCCTTCGCTCAAGGATGTAAAGGGAGTTCACAATGTCAGGGAAATCGGCCCGGAGCTTGCCTTTCAGGCTGATTCGGATCAAATCGATGAAATCATCCGGTATATCAGCCAGTTTGGGGTCGTCAAGCTGGAGAGTACGCCATTGACGCTGGAAGACCTGTTTATGCGCCATTATCAGAAAGCAGATCACTCTGGCCAGATGGAGGATTCGTGATTATGTTTGAACAGCTTTTCAAAGGTACCGGAAGGCTGGCGAAGTTAATTTTCAGGCAACAGCGATTCAGAATACTTGTCTGGCTGACCGGATTGGTTATTGTCACACTGGCTTGTGCTTCATCCTATCCGAATGTTTATCAGGATGGCCAGTCAAGGATGGCTTTTGCCATGATAATGGACAATCCTGTGATGGTGGCCATGCTTGGTCCGGGATATGAAACCGAAGATTATCTGGCCTCATTTGGGGCTTTGTTTGCACACGAATGCCTGCTTTTTACGGCAATTGTTGCCGGAATCATGAGTATTCTGCAAGTGGTAAACGTCACCCGCAGCGATGAGGAGAACGAACGGATTGAACTCATTCGCGCACTGCCTGTCGGCCGTCTCGCCTATTTAAGCGGGGGCATGATCGTGATGTTTACAACCAATGTTCTCCTGGTTCTCCTCACCGGCATCAGTCTGGCTTTGCTTGGTATCAAGGGTATTGACACGGAGGGAGCATTTCTGTATGGTGCCATTCTCGGGATGACCGGCCTGATTTTTGGAATCACCACTGCTTTGTTGGCACAACTTGCGGAAACCTCGCGAAAAACGGCAATCCTGTCTTTCTCCGTTTTAATCACAGCTTACCTGATCCGGGGCATGGAAGATGTCACCAACGAAACCCTCTCTTTTTTTTCTCCTCTGGGCTGGGCAACAAGAACACAGGTTTTTGTGGACAACAACTGGCGGCCCGTTCTGCTGGCGGCAACATTATCCATGATCATCACCTTCATCACTTTTTATCTGAATTCAGTCCGGGATATGGGAACCGGATTGTTACCGGAAAATAAAGGCAAAAACCAGGCTTCACCAATTCTGCAAACCCTATTCGGGCTGATATTCCGTCTGCAGCGTACCGGTATTCTTGCCTGGGCCATTGGCATCTTTGCCTTGAGTGCCTCTTTTGGAGCAGTTCTGGGAGATCTGGAAACCTATTTTGCCGATATAGAATTTATGCAGGCGTTTATCTCCAATGAAACGGGAGAATCGATCACCGACCAGCTTGTCACGCTGCTGATCGCTATCATGTCATTGATCGCACTGATTCCATCGGTGTCGGCAGTATTGAAATTAAAAGGAGAAGAAACCAGAAATCTGACCGAAAACATTTACAGTTGTGCTGTTTCACGCACCCGTATGCTGGCCGGTTATTATATGCTGGCTGCAATGGTCAGCATTGTCATGCAGTTACTGATCGTTCTGGGACTATGGTCCGTGGGTCAATTGGTGATGGAAGATGCAATCGCATTTGATCAAATGCTCATCTCTGCCTGTGTATATTTGCCGGCCATGTGGGCAGTGACAGGTCTCGCCGGATTATTAGTCGGAGCCCTCCCTCGGGCAACAGGCCTGGTCTGGTTTTATGTCATCTATTGTTTTATTGTTATTTATCTTGGTGAAGTTCTTGATTTTCCCCAGTGGATGAATAACCTTTCGGTCTTTGAACATGTTCCTGAGTATCCCCTTGAGGAGGTCAATTTCGCGGCGATGGCTGCTCTCACTTTCATAGCAACCGTCATGGCTGTCTGCGGCATAATCGCTTATCATCATCGGGATATCACTGGTTAATTAAACACTTTCCAGCCAAACTGGTGCTCCTGTTTGCTGTTTCACCAATTTTAAAAAAAGACTCCTCTTTCTTTTATAAGTGGAAAAGTGGAACGATGGATCATACTTATGTATTCAGAGTAAATTTCCAAGGGAGCGAATCGGAAATGATTCATTTAAAAACACCCGATGAAATCGGCAAAATGCACCGGGCCGGAAAATTGCTGGCCAAATGCCACCAGCAATTGAAAAACAGAATACGTCCGGGAATAACTACCCTGGAGTTGGATGAATGGGTGGAACAATTTTTGCAAAAACACGGGGCAACTCCGGAACAGAAAGGATACATGGGCTATCCGTATGCCACCTGTGCTTCTGTAAATGATGAAGTATGTCATGGATTTCCACGCCGCACTCCTTTAAAAGAAGGAGATATCGTTTGCATCGATCTGGTAGTTAACCTGGACGGCTGGCTGGCTGATTCCGCCTGGTCCTATGCCGTAGGAAAAGTTTCAAAAAAAGTCCTGAGTCTGATGGACATTACCAGAACCTCTTTATACAAAGGAATTGCCCAGGCTAAAGCCGGAAACCGGATCGGTGATATTTCCAACGCCATTCAGTCTTACGCGGAAGAAAACGGGATGTCCGTTGTTCGTCCATTTATCGGACATGGCATCGGACGGCGAATTCATGAACTTCCCGAGATTCCCCACTTTGGACCACCCGGACAGGGAGTGGAACTCAAGGAAGGAATGGTAATTACCATTGAACCCATGCTGAATGCCGGTTCACACCAGGTAAAAATAACAGAAAATGGCTGGACAGCCAAAACCGTTGACGGCAGCTTGTCGATACAATATGAACACACCATCGCGATCACCAGCAACGGACCGCTGATCCTGACAAAACAGGCAGATGAAAACATCATTTTGTAACAAAAGAAAAAAGAGCTGTTGTGTCAGCTCTTTCAACCTGTAACAAGTGTTGATAAAACGATTCTCAGAAGCATAGAAGCTTTGAAACCCGAGGCGAAAGCATTCACTTCCAGGGAAAACGGGCAAGACTGAGTGAGCCCGTCTGGAAGGATTGCTGGCGTCAGGACTGCTTCTTTACAAAAAAGGGGTTCGAAAAACGTCTTCCTCCAGACGTTTTTCTACTGTCTGAAAGGACTGTGTGTCAGCCCTTTTTTTAAAGATCGAAGGATGTTTTCAACGCTGCCCTTTCCTTGTAATGCTGAAGTGCCAGCTCAATCAGCCTGGAAACCAACTCGGAGTATGAAAGGCCGGAATGCTCCCACAGATTTGCATACATACTGAATGGGGTAAATCCGGGCATGGTATTGATTTCATTGATCAGAACCTGGCCGTTGTCTTTTCGTATGAAAAAGTCTACCCGGGCCAGTCCGCTGCAATCAATTGCCTTGAAAGCCTGTATTGCCAGTTTTCTAGTATATTCTGCTGTTTCCTCAGGCAATTCGGCAGGAATACGCATCACAGATTTCCCGTCCAGATATTTTGCCTTGTAATCATAAAATTCATTGGAAAACACAATTTCGCCGGGAACTGAAGCTTGCGGTTCATCATTGCCCAGTACAGCGACCTCCACTTCATGAGCAGGAATAAATTCTTCCACTACGACTTTACGGTCATAAAGCGAAGCCAATTTCAAGGCATCTATCAGCTCCTGGCGGTCTTTAGCCTTGGAAATCCCCACGCTTGATCCCAGATTGGCAGGCTTGACAAAACAGGGATAGCCGAGCTGTTCTTCCACTTTGCCAACCACCTGATCAACCTGTTTTTCAATTTCACTTTTCAGGAAGTAAACATATCTTCCTTGCGGAATACCTTCCTGCTCAAATATTTTTTTGGCAATCACCTTATCCATCCCCACGGCCGAAGCCAATACACCTGCTCCTACATAAGGGATCTGCGCAATTTCCAGCATTCCCTGGATCGTGCCATCTTCACCATATGTGCCATGCAGAACCGGAAATACCACGTCGATCTCACCAGGAGCAAAAACAGGCAGATTTCTTCCCCCTTTGGAGACAAGTGTTGGCAGCCCGGCCTGCAGTCGGTCAACCACTTCTTTTTCCATTTTTTCGGCAATCATCGGCAGTGCTTCCCGGGCAAAGCGCCAGTGTCCCGACTTGGTGATTCCAACCGGAATTACTTCATACTTGTCGGAATCCATTGCCTTGATCACCGATGCAGCTGAATGAAGCGATACCTCATGCTCTCCGGATCTTCCCCCGAACAGTACGACAACACGTAATTTCTTGTCCATCCTCTCCCAACCTTTCCGAGTTTATCTCTCGCTTGAAACAACCTGCTCATCAATCAGATGCCAGAGTTGCTCTTTACCATATGCAGTTTGTGCGGAAAAGAGAAGCAATGGATCTTCTTTTTCCATATTCAATGTTTCTTTAACGACTTTCAGATGCTTCTGCCATTTTCCTTTTGGTACCTTATCTGCTTTTGTGGCTACAACCCAGACAGGGATTTGGTAATGTTTCAAAAAGTCATACATATTCTGGTCATCTGTTGAAGGCGGATGGCGCAGATCAACCACCTGAATGACGGATTTTAATTGTTTTCGTCCTATCAAATAGGTTTCCATCATTTTTCCCCATGTTTTTTTTACACTTTTTGGTACACGAGCAAATCCATATCCGGGGACATCGGCAAAATAAAAGGCATCATTAATCCGGTAAAAATTGATGGTCTGGGTTTTTCCCGGTTTTGAGCTTGTCCGGGCCAGATTTTTACGGCGCAGCAAACAATTGATCAATGACGACTTGCCCACATTGGAACGCCCGGCCAGAGCAATCTCTGGCAGGGCGTCATCCGGATATTGTGCCGGTTTTACCGCACTGATTACAAATTCAGCTTTCTTCACGAGCATAAGGATCCCTCACTAACGCCAGTCGCAATACTTCATCCATATGTTCTACAACTGTAAACTGCAAATCCTCCTTGATGCTTTGGGGAATATCCTGCAGATCCTTTTCATTATCCCTGGGCAGGATCACATGTTTGATCCCGGCCCGGTGAGCACTCAGTGTTTTTTCTTTAAGACCGCCAATGGGGAGTACCCGGCCGCGCAATGTTATTTCACCCGTCATCGCCACATAGCGTGAAACCGGAATGTCGGTCAGGGCAGAAACCAGTGCTGTCGCCATGGTAATTCCGGCTGAAGGACCATCTTTTGGGATAGCTCCTTCCGGGACATGGATATGGATATCCAGTTTTTCATAAAAGGAGGGATCAATATTCAATTCATTTGCCCGGGAACGAATAAAACTGAATGCTGCCTGGGCTGATTCTTTCATGACATCCCCCAGTTTCCCGGTCAGGGTCAACTTCCCTTTTCCCGGCAGCAGCGAGACTTCAACGGATAAAGTATCTCCACCTGCTTCCGTCCAGGCAAGGCCCGTAGCAACTCCAATCTGGTCGTTTTCTTCAGCCCGTCCATACCGGTAACGCTCCGGGCCCATAAAGGTTTCCAAATTCTTGGGAGTAATGATAACCTTCTTTTTCTGGCCGGATACAATCATTTTTACAGCCTTGCGGCACAACTTTCCAATAGCCCTTTCCAAATTCCGGACTCCGGCTTCCCGGGTATAATGACGGATTAACTTCAGAATTGCTCCAGACTGAATCTGCATGTTTTCTTTGGTCAAACCATGCTCCTTTAACTGCTTGGGTATCAGATGGGCCTTGGCAATCTCTTCTTTTTCAATTTCTGTATAACCCGATATATACAGAACCTCCATCCGGTCAAGCAGCGGGCGGGGAATATTGTGAATGGCATTGGCCGTTGTAATAAACATGACCTTGGACAAATCATATGGAAGCTCAATATAGTGATCACTAAAGGCGTAATTCTGGTTGGCATCCAGTACTTCCAGCAATGCAGCAGACGGGTCGCCGCGGAAATCCATTGACATTTTATCAATTTCATCCAGCAAAAAAACCGGATTGATACTGCCTGCCTGTTTCATTCCCTGTATGATTCTGCCAGGCATGGCGCCTACATATGTCCGGCGGTGTCCGCGTATTTCCGCTTCATCCCGCACGCCGCCCAATGAAATACGCACAAATTTGCGATTGAGGGCACGGGCAATGGAACGCGCCAAAGATGTTTTCCCGACTCCCGGCGGCCCCGCAAGACAAAGAATCGGACCTTTCAATTTCTTGATCATCTGCTGCACTGCCAAGTATTCAAGCACCCGTTCCTTGACTTTTTCCAGTCCATAGTGATCTTCATTCAATACTTTTTCAGCTTTTTTGAGACTCAGGTCATCCTCGGTTTCATTCAGCCATGGCAAATCCAGCAGCCAGTCAATATAGGTACGGATTACACCGCCTTCCGCTGAACTGGTGGGGATTTTTTCCAAACGGTCGATTTCCTTGTCTATTTTTTCCTTGATCTGTTCAGGCGCATTCAGATTGATCAGTTTATCTCTCAATTCTTCCACTTCGGCCATGCGGCCTTCTTTTTCGCCCAGCTCTTTTTGAATAGCTTTCATCTGTTCACGCAAATAGTATTCCTTTTGCGTTTTTTCCATCTGCTTTTTGACACGGGAACTGATTTTTTTCTCCAGTTCCAGTACTTCTTTTTCGTTATGGATCAGAGACAGCAATTTTTCCAACCTTGCTTGAACATTCAGGGTCTCCAAAATCGTCTGTTTGTCGGAAACTTTAAGTGGAAGATGGGAAGCAATCACATCTGCCAGCCGTCCCGGTTCACCGATATCTGCCACAACGGAATAGGTTTCAGGCGACAGTTTTTTAGACAGCCGCAGATACTGTTCAAAATGATCCAGTACTGCCCGCATCAAGGCTTCTGTGTCCAGTCCTTCTTCCTCCTGCTCGGGCAACTCTTCATATTTGACAAAGTAACAATCATCCGTATTGGCATATTCAATTATTCTTGCTCTTTTAAGTCCTTCAACAAGCACACGAATGGTACCATTGGGCAGCTTCAGCATTTGCCGAACCTTGGCAATGGTTCCTGTTTCATAAATATCTTCTTCACTGGGAACCTCTATTTGCAACTCCTTTTGCGTTGCAAGCAGAATCAAATTTTCATCATCAACCATTGCCTTTTCCAACGCCTGGACGGATTTTTCCCTTCCTACATCCAGATGCAAAACCATCGTGGGAAAAACAATCAATCCTCTAAGCGGCAATAAAGGCAAAAGGTGTTGTTCCCCTTCTTTTACAGCCATACATGCACCTCCGTTGCTGTCAACACAAGGAACGGATGCCAGCTTTGTACGATTTTATCCTATTCATTATCTTTTGTCTATGATACGATTGGCATCCCTTTATCAGGATGCCATCCCTGCTTAATAAAAATTACTTTATACCGGAGCTGAAGTGGGAGAAAACAGAACCGGTGCCTCCGCTTTTTCCTGTTTGCCAAAAGCCTGATCAAACACCGCTTCAATCCGTTCTACCGGAATCACTTCAATCCCTTCCATTTGCGTAAACATAGACTGCATGTTTTCTTTCGGGATCAGCACACGTTTGGCCCCTGCCTGTTTCGCAGCCTCCACTTTGGCAACGATCCCGCCAACCGGCTTAACATTCCCATGTATACTCAGTTCCCCTGTCATCGCCAACCGATGGTCCACAGGGATCCCCTTAATCGCCGAATAAATCGCAGTTGCCATGGTAATTCCGGCTGAAGGTCCATCAATTGGCACACCGCCGGGAAAATTGATATGCAGATGATAATTGTCCGGCTGAAGCCCCATTTTGCGAAGAACCGTCATAACATTTTCCACCGAGCCGCGCGCCATGCTTTTTCGCCGCAACGTCCGTTCACGGCTTGCCATCTCTTCTTCCTCCACTACTCCTGTAATACGAACGGTTCCCTGTCCTTTTTCAGCACGGGCAGCCGACACCTCGATTTCCAAAACTGCCCCCATATGCGGGCCAAATACAGCCAAACCGGCAGCCAGGCCAATTTGGGGATTTTCCGGCATTTTCTGATCCGGGCGCGGGCTTAGCTGACTGCTATGGACAACCCATTCCACATCACTGGCTTCAACCCGGTTGCGGTGCTCAGACATGGCCAGCCCCACCGCTGTCTGTACAATGTTTACGGCATCGCGTCCATTTGTGGCATAGCGCGTAATCACTTTGACAGCTTCTTCGCTATAGTCAAAACGAATACGTTTTAATGCTTGAACTGCAACCTTTTCGATTTCATGAGCCAACAAGGGACGGAAAAAAATTTCCATGCAACGGGAACGGATCGCCGGAGGAATTTCTTCCGGTGTTCGGGTTGTGGCGCCAATCAAGCGAAAATCAGCGGGCAGCCCGTTTTGGAAAATATCATGGATATGATTGGGGGTATTGGTATCTTCCTTGCTGTAATAAGCACTTTCCAAAAAAACTTTTCGGTCTTCCAATACTTTTAACAGCTTGTTCATTTGTACCGGATGCAGTTCCCCGATTTCATCAATAAACAGAACACCACCATGGGCCCTTGTTACCGCTCCCGGCTTTGGCTGGGGTATCCCGGCTGCTCCCATTGCTCCCGCCCCTTGATAAATGGGATCATGAACAGAACCAATCAGGGGATCAGCAATCCCGCGTTCGTCAAACCGGGCTGTCGTCGCATCCAGTTCAATAAACTTGGACTGGTGATTAAACGGGGAGACAGGGTTTTTCTTTGCTTCTTCCAGAATAACACGCGCGGCAGCTGTTTTTCCTACGCCAGGGGGGCCATAAATCAGGACATGCTGCGGATTGGGACCGCATAAAGCTGCTTTTAAAGAGCGGATTCCCTCTTCCTGTCCGACAATATCCTCCAATGACGCCGGCCTTGTTTTTTCTGCCAAGGGTTCCGTTAACGCTATTTTGCGCATGGATCTGAGCCGTTCCATTTCTTTGCGCGACTCTTTGTCAACTGCACTGCGGCTGGTTTGCTGGCTTTTTAATAAACTCCAGAAGTATAATCCGATAATAATGGAAAAAAATACTTGCAAAAACATGAGTAAAGCAGTCCAGTTCATTTCTAGCCCCTTCCTTTCCTCCCTTTGACTTGAACAAAAACCGTCTGTTTTCATGTATTATGACCGCCTGGGGAAAGGGATACTCATGCTTTTTGCATCAGCCAAAATGAACCAAAATTTATCTTTTCTTCATGTACATATCAAACGCCCAGTGCAGCATGGGAATGACCGGAAAATCCCATTCACCCATAAATTCAACGGCTTCACCGCCAAAGCCCTTTTTAAACTTCAATAATTCATATAATTGGCTATGTTCATCCAAGGTAATTGATATACCCCGGAAATCAAAGATACGGTCTCCATTTCGGTACGCATCCTGAATCATCTTCCAGCGCAGGAGATAGGAGGAAGGATCTTCAAACGAATCACTCCGCCTTGCATTATACAAATCCCATGTATGTCCGTTTACCCGGACTGCCAAAGCAGCACTCAGCAACTGATCATCCTTTTGCGCCAGGTAAAGGCGGACCCGGTACGGATTTTCAAGGATCAGGGTTTCAAACATTTTTTCAAAATAGGAAATATCCCGAACCTGTGTCTGTTCCCGTTTGGCTGCCAATGCCAGCAAACGGTGGAAATCAGGCAAATCATTTTCAGTACCCAGATAGACATGAATACCGTCACTCTCCGCCTGACGAATCCGGTTTTGCCAAACCGGGTTAAAAGAGGAAAAAATTTGCTCCATCGACTTGCCTTTCATGTTCAGCCGAAATACAAACTGGGGCTGTACCGTATCAAAACTGTCCTTGCCTCCATTACGTTTCCAGCCCATTTCGAGAAGTTCTTGCTTGACATATTCGACGGCGTTAAAAATCTGATCGGGCTGAATATCTGTCAAGCGCTTATTCTTTAAACCATGGGATTTAAAATCCTGAATAGATTGAGTGATGCGTTCAGCTGACCATTTCCTGCTTACGAGCGGAGGATCCATTTTAACAGTAAATACGTTCCGTTTTTTTAAATGATGAAATAATGGATGAAACCAGTCCTGCAATGGATAGCTGGAAAACCAGTCAATTATGGGTCCTCGCGGTATGTATGCCAAAAACTTGTTCAATCCCGGAACTTTCCTGTATAAAACAACTGCACCTCCAACCATTGTTCCATCTTTTGTCATCCATCCCAAAAATTCACTGATCCATTTCCACTCTGACTTCAAATCGGCCCATGACGGATACTGCATGAAATTTCTGTAAGGCTGTGTTTCTACAAAATC
Source organism: Thermoactinomyces sp. (assembly GCA_049587175.1). Lineage (GTDB taxonomy): Bacteria > Bacillota > Bacilli > Thermoactinomycetales > Thermoactinomycetaceae > Thermoactinomyces. The sequence continues at coordinate 19,843 of JBAVDL010000185.1, read as the reverse complement.
CAGATAATGTTCTCTGTCTACAGCAGCTACTTGTAACAATTTCTCTCACCCCTTTGTTAATCGAATCGAAAAAGCAGCTCTACCGAGAGTGTAGAACTGCTTCCCCAATCGATCAAGAAACTACTACATTTTAACATATCATGTTCTATAGAAAAAAGCATCTGCTATTTGCCAGCAGATGCCTTTAACCATCACTTTTCAGGCAGATTCTTCTTTTTTGTTCTTAATTACCCGGCCTTCCCGTGTAATCAATTTGGGTACGATCCCATGCAGGACCGTATCCTTGGTAATCACACATTTCACAATATCTTCACGTGAAGGCAACTCAAACATGACATCCAGCATAATTGACTCGATAATGGCCCGTAAACCCCGAGCCCCTGTTTTCCGTTTGATCGCTTCCGATGCAATAGCCTCCAACGCATCTTTTTCAAAAGTCAGTTCCACATTATCCATTTCCATCAGTTTTTGGTACTGTTTTACCAGAGCATTTTTCGGCTCTTTCAAAATTCTTACCAAGGCATGTTCATCGAGTGGCTCCAGCGTGGATATTACAGGGAGACGTCCAACAAACTCCGGAATAAGACCGAATTTTAACAGATCTTCAGGCAGTACCAGTTTCAGGTATTCGCCCGGTTTCATGTTGACACTTTGATGATCCATGCCAAATCCGATCACTTTTTTACCAATCCGCCGTTTGATAATCGTCTCCAATCCATCAAAAGCCCCGCCGCAAATAAACAAAATGTTGCTTGTGTCAATCTGGATAAATTCCTGATGAGGATGTTTGCGGCCGCCTTGCGGAGGAACACTTGCAACCGTTCCTTCCAGAATCTTCAACAGCGCCTGTTGAACGCCTTCACCGGATACATCCCGCGTAATGGACGGATTTTCTGATTTGCGTGCTACCTTGTCTATTTCGTCAATATAAATAATCCCGCGCTCTGCTTTTTCCACATCGTAATCGGCCGCCTGAATAAGCTTGAGCAAAATATTCTCCACGTCCTCACCCACATAGCCGGCCTCAGTCAAGGAAGTTGCATCGGCAATGGCAAAAGGAACATTGAGAATACGTGCCAGGGTTTGAGCCAACAGGGTCTTGCCGCTTCCAGTCGGCCCTACCATCAGGATATTGCTCTTTTGCAACTCGACATCGTCTGATTTTTGCGAGGAATTGATCCGTTTGTAATGATTGTAAACCGCAACCGACAAGGATTTTTTGGCACTCTCCTGACCAATTACGAATTGATCAAGGATAGAGCAAATCTCTTGCGGCTTCGGCAGGTTTTGCAAATCAATTTCTTCTTCGTTGCCCAGCTCCTCTTCCACGATCTCATTGCAGAGCTCGATACATTCATCGCAGATATATACACCAGGTCCAGCCACAAGTTTACGCACCTGATCCTGAGATTTTCCACAGAATGAACATTTCAATTGCCCTTTTTCTTCGTTGAATTTAAACATCTTCTCACCCCTTTCAACGGTCGCTTTTCATCACCTGATCCACGAGGCCGTATTCTTTCGCTTCTTCGGCACTCATAAAGAAATCACGATCCGTATCCCGAGCGATTTTTTCAATCGGCTGACCAGTCCTTTCAGCCAAGATCCGGTTAATTCTCTCCCTGGTCCGCAAAATCCAGTCTGCATGGATTTTTATGTCGGTCGCCTGGCCTTTTGCACCGCCCAGCGGCTGGTGTATCATGACTTCACTGTTAGGCAAGGCTACACGTTTTCCCTTTGCCCCGGCAGCAAGCAGGAAGGCTCCCATACTTGCAGCAAGTCCGACACAAATGGTGGAAACTTGCGGCTTTACATGGTTCATTGTATCGTAAATCGCCATACCGGCTGTTACTGAACCGCCTGGTGAATTTATGTACAAAAAAATGTCTTTTTCCGGGTCTTCTGCACTTAAAAACAAAAGCTGTGCTACCACCAGGTTTGCCACATTATCATCAATCGGACCACCAAGGAAGATAATGCGGTCTTTTAAAAGCCTGGAATAAATATCGTAAGAACGCTCACCACGATTGGTCTGTTCGACAACCATCGGCACCAAAGGCATTTACGCACACCTCATTTCGGAGTGAAAAATTTTAAAAACAAGGCACGCATTTCACGTGCCTTATTTCATCTCCTAACATCATTATGCCTTATTTTTACTGTTCGATACAAGTAGATCGATTGTTTTCTTTGCTCGAAGTTGCTCTTTTACCGAATCCAAGGCATTTTGGCTTTCCAGAATGCGGCGGACCTCTTCGGTATCACGCCCCATTTCTTCAGCCATCTGTTTGATTTCTGCTTCAACCTCTTCATCACTGACATCAATATTTTCCTCTTTGGCGATCGCTTCAAGAGTCAGGTTTCCAAGCACACGTTTTTTGGCATCTTCTTTAAACTGGTTTTTCAGCGCATCCCGGTCCTGCCCCGTAAATTTGGCATATGTTTCAAGATTGAGCCCTTGATACATCAAACGTTGCTCAAACTGGCGCAACATATTTTCCGTTTCCTGTTCAATCATGACTTCCGGGATTTCCACCTCAGCATTTTGGGCTGCTTTTTCAACCAGTTCGTTGCGGATAAAATTTTCTTTTTCTTTTTCAGCTTTTTCTTTCAGATTTTTCTCGATATCGGCTTTCAACTCATCCAGGGTGTCAAATTCACTTACATCCTGTGCAAATTCATCATCCAGCTCAGGCAGATTCAACCGTTTGATCTCATGAAGTTTCACCTTGAATAAAGCAGGTTTTCCCTTCAACTCATCCGCATGATAATCTTCGGGGAAAGTAACCTCAATTTCTTTTTCCTCGCCTGGTTTCATCCCGACCAGCTGCTCCTCAAAACCGGGAATAAAGCTTCCGGACCCCACTTCCAACGTGTATTGTTCTGCTTTTCCGCCTTCAAAAGGTTCTCCGTCAACAAAACCTTCAAAATCAATAATGACCCGGTCTCCGTTTTCTACGCTTCCATCTTCGACGGCTTCCAGCTGGCCTTGCTGTTTTTGCATTTTTTCCAGTTCAGCATCTACATCTTCAGCTTTTACCGTGTATTTTTCCTCATCCACTTCGACTTCCAGACCCTTGTATTCTCCCAGTTCCACTTCGGGCTTGACTGTTACCGTTGCTTTAAAAATCAGGGATTTGCCTTTTTCCAACTGTTCAACATCGATTTCGGGCCGATCCACGGGAACGATTCCTGTTTCTTTCACTGCCTTTTCATAAGCTTCCGGGAGAAGAATGTCCAGTGCATCCTGATACAGAGCTTCCACACCAAAACGTTTTTCAAAAACCGGACGGGGAACCCTGCCTTTACGGAACCCGGGGACATTTACCTTTTTTACAACTTTTTTGAACGCTTGATCCAATGCATCTGCAACGGACTTTTCGTCAGTTTCTACGGTGAGTATTCCTCGATTTTTTTCGGTTTTTTCCCAACTTGCCTTCATTTAACTGTTACCTCCTGCATCGCAAATCTATCATATGGTATGAATAGTCCGATTCACTAGTATCGCTCCCCACAATAACCCTTTCATTATAACACAGCAAAAAGACTTTGCAATAAAATTCAAAACCAGGATAAAAAGGACATTTTTCCCGGGGAAACCAGCTGTATCAATCATTATGTATCCCATACCAACAGCCCTTATGTTAAACCATGGCCTCCCATCTGTAAAGGATGCGGATGATGATTCCGCAATAATCTGTTTGAACAAAAATCCGGGATTTCCGGGTCAGGGCAAGTACCGGTGTTGTCTGTTGCCGCCCTTTAAACGGAGCCGGGACAGAATATAATCCCCATCTCAAAAGAGTTTCTGGCTAGCCTCCTCATACTCCTGTTTCAGCTCTTCCACAATTTCAGCGATTGTCTGGATCCGGCCGACAGATCCGACACCTTGTCCTGCTGACCAGATATCCTTCCACAATTTGGATTTGGTGCGGCTTAAAGCCGAAAAATCCATTGTCTCTTTCTTTTCCAGTTGCTCCGGATCAAGGCCTGCTCTTTGAATACTCGGCTTGAGATAATTGGCATGCACACCGCTGAAAGCATCTGTATAAATGACATCTTCCAGTGTTGCATCCGCCACCATTTTTTTGTAATCATCACTTGCAATACTTTCAACAGCAGGAATAAAACGCGTTCCCATATACGCTAGATCAATCCCCAGGGACCGGACAGCAAGAATATCCCGACCGCCGGACAAACAACCGGCCAGAAGAGTAATTCCGTTCCAGAATTTGCGAACCTCTCCGGCGAAGGCAAAGGGATTGAGAGTGCCTCCATGCCCGCCTGCCCCTGCTGAAACAAGCACCAGACCATCAACTCCGGAAGAGGCTGCCTTCTTCGCATGGGCAATCGTACTGACATCAGAGAAGACAAGTCCATTATAAGCATGCACTGCACTGACGCAAGGAGCCGGATTTCCCAGTGACGTAATTACAATGGGGGGTTTGTGTTTCCTCACCAGTTCCAGGTCATCCTCATAACGCTGGTTTGTCCGGTGTACGACCAGATTGACCGCCCATGGAGCGATACGTTTTTGCGGATTGTCTTTTTTCGCTTCTTCCAGTTCTGTAACAATACGTGTCATCCAGCTGTCCAAAATCTTCGTCGTTCGCGCATTCAGCAATGGAAATGAACCGATAATTCCTGCCTTGCAGCTTTCAATCACCATGTCCGGGCCGGATACAAGAAACATCGGCGCCGCAACCACAGGCAAAACCAATTGCTCTTTTATTTCTGGCGGCAATTTGGACTGCATCATGTATCTCCCTTCTTTATATTCCCTTTACAAAACAAAGGTTCCTGTATCAATTTTTGTATCTCCGTTTGCGTTATGCACATTCCTTTTCTTTATTTTATCAAACCATTTAACTATTCGTAAAATTCATTCCAATCATTTCTTTATTTTTTTGCTGGTTTAACTGAATAAATGCCGAAGGAATTTGATTATTTTGGCTGCATGCGAATTGCTCCGTCCAGTCGGATTGTTTCGCCGTTTAACATCGGGTTTTCCACAATGTTTTGCACCAGGCGGGCGTACTCATCCGGAAAACCGAGACGGGACGGGAACGGAACCATTTTTCCCAGAGATTCTCTGGCTTCCCGGGGAAGTGATGCAAACAGCGGCGTATCAAACAGGCCCGGGGCAATGGTCATGACCCGGATACCGTATCGTGCCAGTTCCCTGGCAACAGGCAAGGTCATTGCCACTATGCCTCCCTTGGAGGCGCTGTAAGCTGCCTGGCCGATTTGTCCTTCAAACGCAGCAACAGATGCCGTATTTATGATCACTCCTCTTTCTCCTTCTTTATTTGGCGGGTTTTCCGACATTTTTTCTGCGACGGTGCGGATCAGATTAAAGGTGCCAACCAGATTCACTTCAATTACTTTGGCAAAGGAAGAGAGTGAGTGAAGGCCTTTTCTGGACAGCACCTTTTCTGCAATGGCAATTCCCGCACAATTTACCAGGACATCAATCTGCCCAAAATGCTTTTTGATATGATGGACAGTCTGTTTTACCGCTGCTTCATCGGTTACATCTGCCGGCAGAAAAACGGCTTTTTCCCCCAGTTCTGCTTTCAGTTGCTCCCCTTTTTCCTCAGCCAAATCCACAATGGCTGCCAATCCGCCTGCAGACACAATTCTGCGAACAGTTGCCTCCCCCAGTCCGGAAGCTCCTCCGGTTACCAGGGCAACCCGATTTTCCAGTTTCATTGCAATTCCTCCTCTTCTTTTTAATCCAAACGCTCAATGATTGTCGCATTGGCCATCCCGTGCCCCTCGCACATTGTTTGCAAGCCGTAACGTCCGCCGCTCCTTTTCAGTTCATATATCATTGTCGTCATCAACCGGGCACCGGAAGCTCCAAGCGGATGACCAAGGGCGATTGCTCCTCCGTTTGGATTCAGCTTGCGGGGATCCGCTCCCGTTTCGCTCAGCCAGGCCAGCGGAACGGGGGCAAAGGCCTCATTCACTTCAAACAGATCGATATCATCCAGTTGCAAGCCGGCTTTTTCCAGTACCTGTTTCGTAGCCGGTATGGGTCCCGTCAGCATCAGGGTCGGATCAGAACCGACCACTGTACGCGCCCGTACACGAAATTCCGGCTTTAAACCAAGCTGTTCCGCTTTATCGCGGGACATCAGCAGGATCGCAGCCGCCCCGTCACTGATCTGGCTGGAATTGCCGGCGTGAATAACTCCATTTTCCATAAATGACGGGGGAAGGGCCGCCAGTACTTCCAAGGAGCTGCCTCTCCTCGGCCCTTCATCCTGGTCAACTGTCACCTTTTTTCCGTTTATAAATACTTCCACCGGCAGGATCTCTTGCTGAAAACGCCCTTCCCTTTGGGCTCTTAATGCTTTTTCATGACTTTCAAGAGAAAATTCATCCAGCCGGGCTCGCGTAAATCCCCACTTGGCCGCGATTCTTTCAGCAGACAAGCCCTGGTTGATAATCTCATAGCGGGATGTCAGCTTTTTACTGAACTGTGCTCCCTGAAGACTGGAAAACATGGGCACACGGGACATGCTCTCCACTCCGGCGGCCACAACCACATCCATGTCCCCGCTGATAATCGCCTGGGCCGCAAAATGAACAGCCTGCTGACTGGAACCGCACTGCCGGTCAATGGTGGTACCGGGAACTTCCACGGGAAAGCCGGCAATCAGCGCAGCGATCCGGGCAATATTGGCCGCCTGCTCTCCTGTTTGTGTGACACAGCCCATAATTACATCCTCCACAATATCCGGGAAAATACCGGCCCGGTCCACTACTGCTTTCAGCACCACAGCCGCGAGTTCATCCGGTCGAATGCCGCTCAGAATGCCATTTTTCCGGCCAATCGGTGTCCTCACGGCTTCAATGATGACCGCTTCCCTCATCAGCATCCCTCCGCTTGCCAGCTGTTCAAATAACCTTATCTTTTTTCAAACGGTCGATTTCCTTGTCACTGTAACCCAACTCTTTTAAATAGAAACGGTTGTGTTCCCCCAAAGCCGGAGCAAAGGAGCGAACTGAACCATTTGTTTCCGACATTTTGATCGGGATTCCCGGCAGCCGGATATTGCCGTATACTGGATGTTTGCAGTCCAGTATCATTTGGCGATGCAAAACTTGCGGATCCCGCATCATTTCTTCCATGTCCAGGACAGGAGAAACACAGGCATCGACTCCTTCAAAAAGTTCCATCCATTCCGAACATGTTTTTTTGGCAATGATAGAAGCAATCTCCTGTTTCATCTCCTCCTGTTCCGGCCCCGGTGCATTTAAGCGGGAAACCCACGTCTCCCTGCCAATTATCCGGCAAAAATTTTTCCAGAACTTGTGCTCCAAAGCGCCTACAGCCAGATACCGCCCATCAGCCGTTTCATAAATTCCATAACTCGCCAGGCCTCCCGACAAAAACGGTTCCCCCCTTGCAGGAACTTCGCCGGTAGCCAGAAAACGGGGGAGAATCGCCTGCATCCAGGAAATAGCCCCGTCCAGCATCGATATATCCACCAACTGTCCTTTGCCGGTAGCCTGCCGTGAGAACAGGGCAAACATAATTCCTGTAACAGCCAGCAAGGCCCCACCGCCAAGATCGGCAATCTGTACCGGGGAAAGAACGGGTTTGCCATTCCTTTCTCCTTGCAAATCAAGCAGTCCGGCCAGACTCAAGAAATTGATGTCATGGCCGGGCCGGTCTTTATAGGGGCCATCCTGGCCATAACCGGTAATCGCGCAATAAATCAGTCCAGGCTGGATTTCCTTCAGGGTGTCATAGCCCAAACCAAGCCGGTTCATCACTCCCGGACGGAATGACTCAACCAGCACATCTGCTTTTTGGACCATTTCCTTGAAGATGGCTTTTCCTTCTTCCGACTTCAGGTTAAGAGTTACACTTTTCTTGTTGCGATTAAGAGAAGAAAAAAAGGCGCTATCCTCTCCCCATCCCGGTCCGAACGATCGGGCATAATCGCCCAGGCCGGGGTCTTCTATCTTGATCACCTCCGCACCAAAATCAGCCAGCAGCATTGTACAGTAAGGCCCCGGAAGAAGGCGGCTCAAGTCCAGTACCCGAAGTGAAGCAAGCGGCAACTGCTGCGTCATGCATCTCTCTCCTCTCTTGTAAACATAAATCCCTGGATGATTTCATTACATATATGGCTGAATCGGTCATATCCCGGCACCGCGGAGAATGATATTCCGCCCGGATGCCCCCCTGCTTCCCATGTGATTAAAAATTTCTCAACAAATCCCGTTTTCAGCAACCTTTTTTCGGCAAACACAATTTACAAAGCTCCTGTATTAAATAGAAGACAAATTTTCCCCTGCATTATATAGGGATGCGGTTCCCTGTCCATGAACGGTCAGATATTGATCTCTTTTTTCCATCCTGAAACAGATCCGCCGGCAAATTATTGAGGTTCCTGACTGTTCCCACGAACATACTGCTCCCGCAACTTTACCTTTGAAAATTTCCCGGCTGAAGTGCGGGGGATTTCGTCAGCAAAAACAAATCTGTCCGGCAACCACCAACGGCTGAATTTCGGCAGCAAAAACTCCCGCAATTCCTCCGGAGATATCTTTTTTCCTTCTTCAGGCACAATGACAGCAAGCGGACGTTCCTGCCATTTCGGATGCGGCATGGCGATAACAGCCGCCTCGGCAACAGCAGGATGATCCATTAACGCATTTTCCAAATCGACAGAACTGATCCACTCACCGCCTGATTTGATCAGATCTTTGATGCGGTCTGTTATTTTCACATAACCATCCGCATCGATGCATGCTACATCACCAGTGGAAAACCAGCCATCGTCTGTAAAAGAATGCCTCGAATCGGGACATTTGTAATAATCTCCTGCAATCCACGATCCACGGATTTGCAGTTCCCCCATGGTTTCCCCGTCCCAGGGAACTTCCCCCTTTTCGTTTACAAGCCGCAACTCGACAAATGGCACTGCTACCCCTTGTTTCGCCTGGTAAGCAAACTGTTTATCCGGCGAAAGCTTCTGCAAATGAGGGCGGAGTCGGGAAATGGTGGCAACCGGTGTTGTTTCCGTCATTCCCCATCCATGCAGCACGTTCAGATTATAACGCTTCAGGCCCCGGATCAAAGATTCAGGAGCAGCTGAACCTCCAATCAGTACATTCGTATCCTGAAACTTCCACTGGCCGGGTCTTCGTTCCAGTTCCTGCAAAATTCCAAACCAGACAGTCGGAACGCCTGCACTAACCGTTACCTTTTCCTTCTTCATCAGCTCCAGCAAACTTTCCGGATCCAGATGGGGGCCAGGAAACACTTGCCTGGCTCCCATCATCGTACAAACAAAAGGAAGTCCCCAGGCATTGACATGAAACATCGGGACAACGGGCATTACCGAATCCTGTTCGGAAATTCCCAAACTGTCTTTAAGCGCCAACGCAAAAGAATGAAGGACAAGTGCACGATGCGTGTAAACAACCCCTTTGGGCCTTCCGGTTGTCCCCGAGGTGTAACACATACCAGCTGCTTCGTTTTCGTCCAGATCCGGATAAGAAAAACGGTCATCCGGCAACCGGATAAACTGCTCGTAATTCTCAAAGCAGGACGGCACCGGATTCCCTGTTAACGGTACAACGATGATTTTCTGCACATCAATTTTATTTTTGAATTTTTCGAAAAGAGGAAGCAAAATATCATCAATAATAAGAAAACGATCTTTTGCATGTCGGATCATATAGGCGATTTCTTCCGGATGGAGGCGAAGATTCAGCGTGTGAATCACACCGCCGGCAACGGGCACTCCAAAATAGGCTTCCAAATGGACATAATGATTCCACATCAATGTTCCGACACGATCTCCCCGCTTCAGTCCAGCCTTTTGCAACGCTTTTGCCAGCAACCGGGCTCGCCGGTAAAAATCACCATAAGTATATCGGTGGAGCGAGCGATCCGGCATTCTGGAAACAATCCCGGTGGAGCGGTACATTTTCCCCGCCCTCTCCAGCACGTGCAGCAAAGTCAAAGGATAATCCATCATCGTTGCCTTCACACGATCAGCCTCCGGAATCCTTGAATGGAATAAAATCTTGCCTTTTGACTGACTCTTCTTCTGCCGGGAACTTCTGACTTTTACTCATCTGAAAGTAACGCATTGATAATTTTATACCTGTAATCTGTGGTTGAATATAAAATATTGTGATCTATATTAATTTTAGCAAAAATGAGATAGAAATTAAAACATTTAAAACAGAATGCTGTTTTGTTTTTCCTGCCACAGGGAGTACTTTTACTTCATTGAAAAGAAATATTCCGAAAACGGAGACGGATGCTCCCCCATACCGGAAAAACAAGCAACCTGACAAACCTGAAAAGATTTATCCTGCCCGTTATTTATGAATACAGATCAACCGCAAGGTGACAACCCGGACTGACTTTTATTTAAAACTAACCCTTACCTGTATAGCCGGTTTTTTGTGTTTTTAACTAAGGTACGGTTACCCTTTCCCTGAAAAACTGTTGTTTCAGGAATAACAATTTATGGAAATAAAAAATGCTTCCTTTTCCATGATGATTATAGTATAGTAGTTAGGTTGGAATTAACGGAAAACAAAAACAAATTCTGAATTCGTTATTTTGACAGGAAATGTTAATAAAATAACGAATAATACATTCATCTGTTTGAAATATAAAATCATTTCTGGTTTCAATAAGAAACTGCCGCTTAAAGAAGTGTTTCACAAATATTTTTACCTGGCTCACAGGTGCCGCATTACGATCAAGCAAAACGGAAAGGAGGAAACCAAATGTCACATGAGAGCCATGCTATTTCCAACAATAAAGTTTCTTCTTTTTCAGCCAAAAAAGAGCATTCCATTGATTTTTCCCTTCCTTTGTGGAAAACAATGTTCATTTTTCTCATGCCGCTTATTTACAGTAATATTTTGCAGTCCCTGGGCGGAACCGTCAGTTCCGTACTGGTTGGCAAGCATTTGGGAGAAAATGCCCTGGCGGCAGCCAGTACAGTACTTCCACTGGTCTTTTTTCTTGTCTCTTTTGTAATAGGCCTGGGGAGTGCCAGTTCCATCCTGATAGGTCAGGCTTACGGCAGCAAAAACATGGAGAGAATGAAGTCAACCGTTGGTACTTCACTTACTTTCAGTTTTATTCTGGGTTTGTTTTCCCTGACCATCGGCCTTCTGTTTTCTGATCAATTGCTGTCATTGATTGAGATTCCGGAAGAAATCAAACAGGATTCAGTCAACTATATGCATATGCTATTTTCAGGACTGCCTTTCCTGTTCCCTTATGTAATCTATACAACTCTCTTGCGCGGAACCGGTGATTCCAAAACACCTTTTTATTTCCTTATTATCAGTACAGCACTCACCATCCTGTTTACACCGATGTTTCTGTTTGGATGGGGACTTCCCAAAATGGGACTGGAAGGCGCAGCACTGGCCCAGATTGTTGCCAGTATCATCACTTTTGCCCTTTTGGTTATCTATCTGTTAAAAATCGGGCATCCCCTTGCATTGGACAAAACAACGGCCAGGAAGCTGAAACTGGATCCGCAGATCTTGAAATTAATGATAAAAATCGGACTGCCGACGAGCATCCAGATGATTGTAATCTCCATCTCAGAGGTTGCCATTGTTACCTTTGTCAACCATTTTGGTGCACAGGCAACGGCTGCCTATGGCGTGATAAACCAGGTGATTAACTATGTGCATATTCCTGCGATGAGCCTGGCCATCGCCATCGGGATCTTTGGAGCGCAGCTGATCGGGGCCAATCTTCAGGAGCGGCTGGGAGAACTGGTAAGAACAACTGTCCGGATGAATTACATCATTGGAATTCTTTTAACAGGAATTATCTATCTGTTTAGCAGACAGGTGTTGTCAATTTTCCTGACGGATCCGTCTACAATCGACATTGCCCAAACATCCCTTTATTTCACTTTATGGTCTTTTATATTGCTCGGACACAACATAATTCTGTCGGGTTTGATGCGATCCAGCGGAACCGTTTTTTGGCCGACACTGATTATTATTTCCGCTGTAATTGTTACTGAAATCCCGGCAGCGTATATCTTGTCCAGGTTCTTTGGCCTGTACGGGGTTTGGATGGCTTATCCCATTTCCTTTACGGTTTCTCTGATTGGACAGTATGTGTATTACCACAAGTTCTGGAAAGGGAAAACCCACCAGCGTTTCTTTGATGAAACAGAAAAAGCCGGCTCATGAACAAAAAAACGCCTTTCTTTCTGGTTGGAAAGAAAGGCGTTTTTTTCTCTACATAATTTTCACCTTATTCTCCACCTTTCCGGGAAGAAACAACAAGTATTCCAGCCTCCTGCTTTGTCAACATGCCGGCAGCAGTCAGCTGTTAATAGTAAAAACTGTCTGTTTTGCCCATAAAAAAAGCCTGTGCACATTCAAAAAAAGTGCCACAGGCTGGCCAGATCTTTCAGCTGTTCTTCAGTTCTTCGCGAAGACGGGGAAACATGATATTGTTTTCCAGATGAACATGCTGGAACATATCCGACTCCAGTTGTTCAAGCTTTTGGAAGGTAAGTGTATAGGTCCGGCATGCCCCTTCCGGCAAAGTATATTGATTCGTAATTTTTCTCATTTCTTTGAGAAGGTTGCCGGCATCGTCGTGTTCTGATTCCAGTTCATCAATTTTTTGCAAGGCTTTCTCCAGAGCGGACACGGAACCTGTTTTTTCATATTCCAGAATCAGCGGAAAAAGAATTTCTTCTTCGCTGACCAAATGCTGTTCCAAGTCCATTTTCAATTGATGAAAAGCACGGTGCAAGGAAGCCAGTTCCGGATGATTCGGGCCATGGACACGCAAAATCTTGGTAACGAATTGGCTTAAAATCGGCAATTCATTATTTAAATAACCATGATGGGTATTGACAATGTGGCTGATCAGATCTGCATAAGAAACATTTCGCCAATCGGTATCCTGATTTGTCCGCTGATTGGCCTTTTCATATGCTTCATTCAACTCGGCCAGAAAAGTTTCTTCATTCAGACCCATCTGGCGAAGTGCAGACGACAACGTTCTGTTTCCGCCACAGCAAAAATCGATCTGATATTGTTTGAACAGATTGCTGGCCCCGGGAAAAACCGATACAATCTCTCCAATTTTATCGGTACCATCAAAACGTTTACTCATTTATAACAACCTCGCTTTTGTTCAAAGTCAGAAGGGAATGTTTCCAGCCTGGACATGGCGAAGGAAATCACTGTCGCCTGTCTGTTTCATTATTCCCTCTTCAAAAAGGCTTTATCAAACAGTTTCCTGTTGTCTATTCTAAAACAAACCGAAGTCATGGCTCAGTGAATTAAGTCACATTCCCGTAAATTTTGTTTAGTAAAGCAAATGATATTGGATAAAGTTTTACAAAAAAAGCGATCCCGTCCAGCCTGGAAATACTGGACAGAACCGCTCTGTTCTTGTCAGCATACTTATCATGCAGGTTTGCGAAGGTTGAACAATGCCTTGACTCCGAACCATACCAGCGGAAGTACCCCTGCTACGATAAAGACCGTGTCAGGAATGAACCGGATCCACAACAGTATGTTTACCAGGCTGTCCGTATAGAAAGAAGGTTCTCTTGCAGCCCAGAAGCCATTCGCAAATGCTTCCTGCAACTGAATAACACCTACCGGCAGCAAGGTAATCAGAATCATGCCTGCCAGACCAATGTTCAATCCCCAACAGGATATTTTCAGCAGTTTGTCGGTTTTCTCAGTCCATTTATCCGGACGGACAATATGGCGCATCGAGTAAAGCAGAACAGCGATGGCAAACATGCCGTAAACACCCATCATGGCTCCGTGCCCGTGGGTTGGTGTGAGACCCGAACCGTGCTCGAAGTAAGAGATGGTTGGCAAGTTGATCAGGAATCCAAGGACACCCGCACCAACAAGGTTCCAGATTGCGGTTGAAATGAGGAACCAGAACGATGCGCGATAAGGGAATTTCGAACCTCCTGCATTCAATACCTTATATTGTCCGTAAGCTTCCAGAATCAACAAGGAAAGCGGAATCACTTCCAGTGCCGAGAATACAGCACCCAGTCCAATCCAGAAATCCGGTGCCCCGATCCAGTAGTAATGGTGACCGGTACCAATAACACCACTGCCCATGAGGATGATCAATTGGAAATACAATGCTCTGAGTGTCGATTGTTTGGTTACCAACTTCATTTGGACCATGAGGAAACCGACGATTACAACAGCAAATACTTCAAATACTCCTTCTACCCACAAGTGAATAATCCACCAGCGCCAGTAGTCTGCATAGGTGATATTGCTTCCCGGGTTGAAGAAAAAGGCAAATACGTAGAATAATGGTACGGCAATCGCTGCGTAGAAAAGAAGGTGAACCAGTCCACCCCGGTCCGTTTCAGCACGAAGCGCGCTTCTGATGCCACGCCATACAATGAACAGCCACAGGGCCATGCCGATTGCCAGAACAACTTGCCAGAGTCGTCCAAGCTCGAGATATTCCCAACCCTGGTGTCCAAGCAGGAACCACAGGTTGCCGAGATAACCGTTGACTCCGAGCCATTCACCGATCAAGCTTCCAAATACCAGCACAACCAGTGCCCAGAAGAGAAGATCTACCAGCAATCCCTGGCGTTTTGGCTCTTTTCCGCCAACCACAGGTGCTACAAAAATCCCCAGTCCCAACCATGCGGTTGCAATCCAGAAAACGGCCAATTGCAAATGATAACCTTTTGCAATATTAAATGGAAGCATTTCAGCTATCCAGTCAAGACCGTAGAATGAATCAGGTTCCAGATAATAGTGGGCCAAAAGACCGCCAAATCCTACCTGCAGCAGGAACAATACAAGTACAACCACAAAATACTTCCCTGTCTTTACCTGGCTTTTTGTGACAGGAGTATTTGCCAGATCAAATACCGGAAATTCTCCTGGTTTATATGCTTCCTGCATATCCAGTTTGTAACGATGATAGAAATAAAGGATCAAAGCGAGAAATCCTACCAAAATGGCAGCACTGGCTGCACTCCAGAAGTTTGCCGAAAAGCCCATTTCATTCCCGGCATCAACATCATATGGCCAGTTATTGGTATAAGTAGCGTCGGTTCCCGGACGAATCGTGCTGGAGATCCATGCTGTCCAGAAGAAGAAATCAGCAATTTGTGTCAACTGGTCGCCTTCAGCTACCCATGCCCTGTTTTTTTCCGGCATATCTGCTTCCTTGATCAAATTCGGCTTGATGCCGTGTCCATCCCCTTCGGTAAAGACTTTTGCATAATGCTTGCGTACCTGTTCAAGGGCATAGACTTGAGCTTCCGTCAAGGTTAACTTGTCTGCCTGGGCATCATAACGGTTTTTCTTGATTTCCGTTTTGACTTTCTCTTTAATGACAGTTTGTTCATCAGTTGTCAAACTTTTAAAAGATTTTTTGAACATTTCCCGGGCTTTGTATTCCTGCATGGATGTAACAACCAAATGCAAGGTTTCAGCCGTATAATCTGGTCCCAGGTAAGAACCGTGACCCAGTACTGAGCCATAATCCATCAAGCCATATTTTTGATAGACGGCCTGGCCGCCTTTAATCTGGTCAACGGTCGTGATGACTTCACCATTTGGTCCAACCACTTCCGCTGGCCGCGGTGCCTGCTCTTTATAGATCCAGAAACCGCCTGCCAACAAGACTGTGAAACTGATAATGAGCGTTATGATCAGGATTTGTTTCAACAGCGACTTCCCGGCGGCATTTCCGGAAACTTTAGATCCAGACATAACTTCTCCTCCCCGCTGTATTTATTTTTCTGATTTACAATTTCAGTATAAGCGGAGGGATTCTGTTCAGGTTGTGATTAAATTCACACTGAACTGTTTACTGAAGATTAGTTTTATTTTTTGTCACACTTTATAAATTAAAGATCGGGTCATCATTTCATCTGGTTGGCCTGGGTTGTGCAAAAAATAAGGACAGACCGCTCAGAGGCCGTTGATTTGTTCCGTTTCCCGCACAGATCCGCAATCTGTTCGCGCTTGAAGCGATACAGAAAGCTATTCCCGATAGATGGCCGGAAGATCCCCAACTCCATATCGCGGCCATAACGGATCCAACCTGATTTATTGCTTGCACATCCTGCCTGAAGAATCCAATTAACCCTTTTCCCGCTCCTGACAACCCCCTTCCGTCCTCTTGAACCCATTTATTAAAAAGCGCTTGTTGCAAGATTAACAATCACCGGTTATTGCTGCAGGAGATGATTTTCGGGAAAACAAGGAGCAAACCGGTGTGTTCAGGCAATCACATTCTTCCCATAAAACAACGACAGGAAGACGATTTTCAGGACTACGTCCCGTTTTCGCCTTGCAAAGAAAAAGTCATAACATATGGCATTCCCTTCCAGGAGAACCGGCTTGCACTCAAACCGTTTCGTCCGTCCCTGGGAGAGAATGCTCCCGGATTGCCGGCTCTGTTTAAAAATCGATTTCTCACATTTTGTTGACATGACGAAACTTCTTGAGTGGTTCAATGACGCGATATGTGCTGACAGTCAAATGATTTAATCTGCTTCTTTCAAAATCTCAACATAACCTTTCGTACCATTGACACGGACAAACTGGCCATCTTTCAACAATCGGGTTGCATTTTCCACACCGCAAACAGCGGGAATTCCGTATTCCCTTGCCACAACAGCCCCATGGGTCATCGTGCCTCCAATTTCGGTGACCAGCCCTTTGGCTGAATAAAATAACGGTGTCCAGCCGGGATCTGTATAAGGAGCCACCAAAATATCCCCTTTGTTCAATGTTCCCTCTTCCAGTCGATGAACCACCTTGACAAAGCCTTCCGTAACGCCAGCCGAAACAGGTATTCCGATCAATGCGCCAGGAGGCGCCTCTGTAATGCTTCTGTCAGCAGTAAATATTTCCCCGTCGCTGGTCATAACACGAGGCGGGACAAGTTTCCGACAGTGTTTCTCCCACATTTTGCGGGAATGAATCAACTTCCTGACATCGGTACTCAGGCGATGTTCCAGCAAGGCAACAATTTCACTGAAAGTAAGGTAAAATATGTCTTCCTTATGGTCAATTATCTTTTTCTCACATAAAACTTTCGCTTCTTCCAAAAAAGTATCCCGGTAAATACCAAAATAGGAGATAATCATATACTTGGGCAATTCACGGATCCCTGTCATATTGCGATAGAGGCGGATCAGTCGGGACAATTTTCCGGCTTTTCGGGCCCCTTCCGTTTCCCTGACTCTAGTCAACAAGCTTTCAATAGCCTCATTTGCCTCATTTGCTCCTTGTTCAAATCTTTTCCGGTGTTCATTGGGACTGTTTGACCGCATATGGCTTAGTATGGAAGGGACAAGTATGGTTGGTGCATCTTTATAGCGGGTTCTGGCAATATCAATCTCCCCCTGGGCACGCATTCCAAACTTCTCCATAAAACAATTCAGCTCGGCTTTGAACACATCTCCGCCATTCACTTCTTTCAAGCCTTCGTAAAACCGGCTGTCATCTGCACGTTCAAGATATTTGGCCACTTCCGGATAATCCCTTGCAATATCCGCCAAATCTCCAATTTTAAGGCCCATTTCACTGGTAACATTACCGGGAGGAGACTTGTGAACAGCCGGATTTAATTCTTCATCCAACCACTTCCGTACGAGTCGTTCAATTTTGGAACGGGCAATAATCCCGACAAAAATACAGGCCAAAGCATCCATCAGGGAGAAAAACATCTTGTCCCCGGCATGTTCCTGAATAAACCTGATCCGTTCCGCTCCGGATCGTTCGGCTATACCTTGTTTTAAACGAGCCAGCTCCTGTTCGAAAGCAGTGTTTATCCTTTTTACAGCCATGACAGGATCTTCAAAAAACATCAATCTGACCAGTCTGGGAAACAATTTGCTGCAAAGATCCAATATCACCTTCCATACATGAAGTGCCTGTCCGGTCATCCTTTTTTTGGGGATTCTTTCTTCAAACTCTTTCCGCAGCACCGCTTTTTTCAGGGCAGAGATGTCATCGTCCGGCATGGTAACCTGACTCAGTTTCCGCCGGACAAATTTGGAATACATCACTTCGGAACAATCGAGATACAATCGACCGCCTGCTTCAACGTAAATCTGACTTTCATCACAAGCCGAATTTTTACCCAGCGGAACCATTGTTCTCATCACGGAAATCCCCAACGGCTTCATATAGTCTGTCATCATTTGTTTATGGCCCAGCGACAGATAAATCCGATAGTTGCTGTCCCTGGCAGGCGGAACAGGAAATACGGAAGTAACCGGCCTGCTTTGCAAAATGTAGAACTGCTGCCCTTCCATTCCCCATTCGATATCCTGCGCCACCCCGTAATATTCTTCTATTTTGCGGCCAATTAGAGCAAGCTCAAGAATCTTCTCATCCGGCAACACCTGTTTCTGGTGAAGTTCAGGAGGAAGATCCCTGATTTCGGTTCCGCCATCTGCAACCGGAAAGATTCCTTTTTCCTTTTTGGCGATCTCTTTTTGAATAATTTTATTGTCACGCACTTTGTACAAATCTGCCGAAACAATACCGGAAACAAGCGCCTCGCCCAGTCCAAACCCCGCATCGATAGATACCGTGTGCCGATGTCCGGTAACCGGGTCCAGTGTAAACATGATTCCGGACTTGTCCGGCAAGATCATCTGTTGCACAACCACAGACATCCATACAGATTGATGATCCAGTCCGTTATTGGCACGATATAAAATCGCCCGATCTGTAAACAGGGAAGCCCAGCATTTCCTGACTGCTTCAATCAGCCGATCCTCTCCTTTTACATTGAGAAAGGTCTCCTGTTGCCCGGCAAAAGAAGCAGTCGGCAAATCTTCCGCTGTTGCACTGGAACGGACCGCATAGGCATGATCCCGTCCCAGTTTTGTCCATGCTTCGACAATCTCTGATTTAACCGGTTCCGGAAATGGAACAGACAGAATTTGTTCACGAATTTTCTCTCCCGTGCTCCGGATCTCATCAAGTTGTTCCGGTTTTAACTGATTTAACCGCTCAAACCACTGTCTTACCTGATCATTTTCGCCGATCCATTGCCGATAGGCATTCGTTGTGACACAAAACCCGGGCGGGACAGGAAAGCCGGCTTTGGTCATTTCTCCCAGATTGGCCCCTTTTCCGCCAACATGAGCGATGCTCTTTTGATCAATCTCATTGAAATAAAGAACATATTTCATTTTTCACTTCTCCTCAAAGAAAAATCTGCTGAAGCAAAACCTATCTTCCCGACGAGAAAGAAATAAGGAATCTATTCCCCGCTATTTCTGTAGACTCCATGTTTCAAGATATCCAGCATCATTTTGTATTCGGTTAATACCGCTTCCCACCTGTCAATCCCCTTCTCAGGCTGCTCTGACACCTGCCTGATCCATCGCTGCGTAAAAGCATTCAAACTGAGAAAAATAAAGGAGACCACTTTTTCAATATCCAGGCCGGGACGAAATTTTGACCGGTCAATGCCGTCAATCATAAAAGACAGGGCAATTTTTTCAAGAAAATTCAACCTTTTTTCTGCCTCATCCGGAAATTTTTTGAGCAACTCATCGTAAGCTGTAAGCAAGAAAGAATACATTGTTGGATGCTGCAAAAAATATCGGAACTTGGCTTCAACCCGAAAAAGAATCCGCTCAAAGAAGTCTGTCGGCAAATCTGTCGAGGGAGGAAGCAATCTGTTTATTTCGTTTGTATACTGATTGACACAATAATCAAATGTAGCCAAAAAAAGTTGTTTTTTGCTTCCGAAGTAATGAAACAAGAGCCCTTTCGAAATGGAAGCCTCCCGGATTATACGGTTGGTTGAGGCCTGGTCATACCC
>JBAVDL010000184.1:0-4175 GCA_049587175.1 Thermoactinomyces sp. | reverse complement strand
GAAAGATACAGGAAGAAAACAAAAGATTAAGCGGGAATCTTTAATTTGAAAAGAAAGGAATTAAAATATGAACGATTATAAAAACGATGAAATCAGACAATCTGTCCGGAGACGTTATAAAGAAATTGCAATACGCAGCTTGGATGCAGAAAACTGCTGTTCACCATCATCCGGGTGCTGTGATACTCCAAATGAATATAACGAAATATCAAGCAAACTGGGATACTCTAAGGATGAGTTGTCCGTCGTACCGGAAGGAGCCAATCTTGGACTTGGTTGTGGCAATCCACAAGCTATTGCAGAGTTAAAGCCTGGCGAAGTGGTGTTGGATTTGGGAAGTGGTGGTGGGTTTGATTGCTTTCTGGCTGCACGTCAGGTTACTGAAAGTGGTCGTGTGATCGGCGTGGATATGACACCTGAAATGATAAGCAAAGCCCGCAGTAATGCATGTAAAATTGGTGCTACCAACATCGAATTCCGATTAGGAGAAATCGAACATTTACCCGTTGCAGACAATTCGGTGGATGTTATCATCTCCAATTGTGTAATCAACCTTTCTCCTGATAAACCTCAAGTATTTAGGGAGGCTTGCCGGGTACTGAAATCAGGTGGACGGCTGGCCATTTTTGACATTGTGACAAATACTGAACTTTCGGAGGAAATCAAAAAAAACATGAATGCTTATTCGTGTTGTGTTTCAGGAGCATCGTCCATTAAGGAACTAGAATTGATGCTAAAACAAAGTGGATTTACACAGATCTCTATTGAACCGAAGGATGAGTCAAAGGAATTTATTAAAGACTGGTTGCCCGGTGCAAACATTGAAGATTATATTGTTTCAGCAGTAATAAAGGCGATTAAACCATAAAAATTGGAGGTCGGCTTATCTGCATTAACCTGCCTTTTCAAAAAGAGAACCTGGCTACTGTTGGACGGATCAAAACAAACAGATACCGATTATAGTTCAGTAAAAAAAGGAGGTGAGTACAATGACCCTATCTACTGAAAAATTTTCTCAAATTGCCAAGGCTCTGAGCGATCCGATTCGCATCAAAATTCTTGATCTCATTCAAGCCGGATATGATCAACTAGGGGCTTCACCTCCTGTTGCCTGTTGTTCTGGTGGTGTCTGTGTTTGTGATATTCAGGAGCAAATGAATATGGCACAATCCAAAGTGTCTTATCATCTGCGAGAATTAAAAAATGCCGGTCTCCTCCATGAAACGAAAGTAGGGAAATGGAATTTCTATGCCATCAACTATACAACGATGAAGTTGTTTCGAGACGAACTCCAACATCGATATCACAGGGAGGCAAAAACTGTTGGAACAAAACTGGATCATTCGGAAAGCAACAGAACAGGATCTGCTGAGGATTACGGAGATTTATAATCAGGGCATTGAAGATCGAATTGCCACACTGGAGGAGCATGTAAAATCATTAAAAGAAATGTCTCAGTGGTTTCAGGAACGTTCAAATCGGTTTACTGTTTTGGTTATAACTAATGGACAAGATATTCAAGGATGGGCATCCCTGAATCCTTATTCTCATCGCTGTGCTTATGCAGGGGTTGCAGATATTTCTGTCTATATCGATCGCGACTGGCGCGGAAAAGGGCTTGGTTCTAAATTGCTTCAAGCATTAGAAGAAACGGCGAAAGAAAATGGTTTTCATAAATTGGTACTATTTACCTTTCCCTTTAACCAATTAGGGCAAGGGCTATATCGAAAAGCAGGCTTTCGGGAAGTTGGAGTTTTTCAGAACCAAGGGAAATTGGATGGAACATTTGTTGATGTTATGGCGATGGAAAAATTGCTATAAGGTTTAAGAACCCAAACTGAAAGACAGGCCCATGGTCATCATTCGTTGATTGTGTCATCGTAAAAAAACTGATTGAAGAAAACCTTGATTAAACAAATAAAGAGTCGTATCCCTTTGTACAGGGAATGACTCTTTATTCGTTATTTCCCTTCTTTCGCAAACTTTATAATCCGTGCTTCGATTTGGTCTCGAACACGACGGAACACTTCCCATACTTCTTCTTCCGTACCCTGAGCTTTCGCCGGATCATCAAATCCCCAATGATCACGGTGAACGTGAGGAGGGGTCATCGGGCATTTGTCGTTCGCATCACCACAGAGGGTAATAACGTAGTCTGCTTTATTGAGTAACTCCGGCTCAATGACATCCGATGTTTGATAGGAGATATCGATTCCTTTTTCCGCCATGACTTTCACTGCTTTTGGATTAAGTCCATGTGCCTCAATCCCAGCGCTGTAAACGTCAAATCGATCGCCTAAATATTTATTTCCAAACCCTTCAGCCATTTGACTACGGCAAGAGTTACCAGTACATAAGAAGCAAATGATTTTTTTATTAGATATGACTGTTCTCTCCTTTTTTAAAAATGCTTTTAGCTTGATTCAATTTTTTTAAAAAGTATTTACGTTGAAACCAAAATGCCATGTTTACGAGCCCAATCAACACGGGTACTTCAACAAGCGGACCGATTACCGCAGCAAAAGCAGCTCCGGAATTGATACCAAAAACGCCGATTGCAACCGCAATCGCCAGTTCAAAGTTATTGCTGGCAGCAGTAAAGGACAGGGAGACTGTTTTTGAATAATCCGCTCCAACCTTTTTGCCCAAATAAAATGAAACGAGGAACATCACCACAAAGTAAATCAGAAGTGGGATAGCGATTCGTATTACATCCAAGGGCAACTGAAGGATCAATTCACCTTTTAAAGAAAACATCACAATAATTGTAAATAATAGAGCAATCAATGTAAGTGGACTGATCACCGGAGTAAATTTGGTTTCATACCAGTTGCGGCCTTTCGATTTAACCAATACAAGGCGAGTAATCATTCCGGCAAAGAAGGGAATACCAAGGTAAATCAAGACACTTTCGGCGATCTGTCCCATGGTGATATCTATAACAGCGCCTTCCAGTCCCAGCCAGCCTGGAACAACGGTGATGAATATATATGCGTAAACTGAATAGAAGAGGATCTGGAAAATTGAGTTGAGTGCAACCAGCCCCGCAGCATATTCTCTGTTGCCATTCGCCAAATCATTCCAAATGATCACCATGGCAATACATCTGGCAAGACCGATCAGAATAAGCCCGATCATGTATTGTGGTTTATCCTGCAAAAACAGGATCGCCAAGACAAACATCAAAACAGGACCAATGACCCAGTTTAGTATCACAGATAAACTGAGAATCCGGAGGTTTCTAAATACCTGACCTAGTTCCTCATAACGTACTTTGGCCAAAGGTGGATACATCATCAGGATCAATCCAATGGCAATCGGAATTGATGTAGTCCCCACCTGAAAGCTTGTCAAGACTTTCACTATTCCTGGAAAAAGATATCCGCAGCCAATCCCGATTGCCATGGCGAGGAAAATCCATAAAGTAAGATAACGATCCAGGAATGAGAGTCTTCTTATAGCTCCACTCATTCCATCACGACCTTTCCTAATAAGTTTTTGGTTGAGACTGGAACTTTAATCACAGACTATTTTTCGCCCACTTTTTTTTAACTCCTCGATTTCACTTCGCATATCTGGAAGTGTCTCTAGTACCGATTGAAAGAAAGGATAAACCGAGCCATCTAATGAATAGATAACCCACTGACCCTGTCGACGCTCTTTCACAAGTTTTGCATTTTTTAGCTTGCGCATGTGTTGAGAAACAGCTGGCTGAGTTATTTTAAGAACTTCTACCAGCTCACAAACGCATAATTCCTCCACTTTTAATAAGGCAAGGATTCGCAAGCGAGTTTTATCTGCCAAAGCTTTATGGTATTCCGCCGCCTGCTCCCAATCCATCATATTCATCACCTCATCAAAATATAAGCATATGCTTATATAATTGTCAAACAAATTTATTACTTCACCTTTAGATATACACTTTGATTGACAGAACCCCAATAAAACGCCGATGTTTCGTAATTCACCGGCGTTTTCCTGCTTAAGTACCAATACTACGAAGATATAAACGCTGTTTCCCGTTGGTTCGCAGATTTTCCCATCAAAAAGATGGCATATTCATTTCTATGGGCAAAATAGTTCCTTAGTATCCCCAAACATCTTAATTGGTTTACACTATGAATAAAGCCCCAAAAAATTGGGACTTTTAGTAAATGAAAATATGTATAATAGTC
>JBAVDL010000183.1:0-13523 GCA_049587175.1 Thermoactinomyces sp. | reverse complement strand
GTTCGGAAACGCCAAAACCCGCATAAAACAAGGAAAAATTGAGTTTTTAACTGGTAAATGATCAGGGAAATGACTCAAAAATTTTGCTTAAAAAAGGAGGTGTTCGGAAATTGATATAGAAGATCAGTAATAACAACGGTTACAGCGAACACTGTCTCAATAGATACACCTCATTGAAGAGGATTGAAACGATGTTCCGTCCGTTCCCCGTCCTTTGCTGCAAGTGTCTCAATAGATACACCTCATTGAAGAGGATTGAAACGCTTGACTCCCAACCATTCGGCCAATTGATTTTGCATCTCAATACATACACCTCATTGAAGAGGAAACGCTTCTTGTTCTTTTTTTAATTAATTGATGAAGCCAACTGGTTCTACTGTGATAACTTTTCTCTCAGATTTGTATAACAGATGTGACGAGAGTCTGGACTGAAAGCAATGAGTAAAACTTGTTGTTCACAGGACACTTTTCTTTGCAAAAAAGGACTGGCAAAACGTCAGTCCTTTATATCTTTTGTATCTTCTTTTTTATTAGTTAGGTTTTGGCTTCAAAAGCATTTTGGAATCCCGCTTACAAATCGACTGGCATTAAAAAAATTGGTTTTACTGGGTTCATACACAGGTTTCGTTCTATCCATATTGGTATTGAAATACTTCCCGCACGTCCTGTTTGTGCTTCCTCCCCGCGTTTTGTTGCATCGATATTGAGTGAAGCCTGGTCGTTTTTCCACGTTATTATGGTAAAATACTAGTAAAGATCAAAGCATCTGGCAGAAGAAAGGTGACAAGGTTTAGCATAGGGTAATTTTCATCGGATCCAATGGATGATATTGAAAATGTGGTATGAATGTCGGCAGAGGATATTCTGGAGAATCAGATAGAGGAAGTGGCCAGGCACAATCTGCATGAAGACAAGATTCGTGTGCTGGAAGAATCCACGTTTCGGATTGACAAGTCGGTTCTGCATTTAAAGCGAAGAGTGGAAAAATTGGAGAAGACAAAATAAGCCAGTTACATCGTGAGATGGACCGGTTTTTTCTGGATAAAGACAGAAAAAGAGTTGCCTCATAAATGATAGCAAAGGCTGTTGACAAAAGCTCAACAGCATAATTTCATCCCTTCGGGATGGCTTTTTTTATATTAGGTCTCCGTTTTCATCAACTTTTAAGAGATCCAGTTCCCACAGAAGCTGGAAACACTCTATTAAATCCAGCCAGATGTTGCGCGTCGGAATATCCTTCATGAAGCCAAAAGCAATACAGCACTGGCGGATATAAGTGTTCATCATGCTTGGGCTTCTTTCATCGTTGGGAAAGTCCTGGGCAAAGCCGATAAACAGAAGCGCCTTGATTTCTTCGTAACATACAAGAATTTGCTCGACATTCTCCAGTTCAATATAGCCCCGTTCACGGGTTTTTCGCCGGCTCTCCCACTCTGCGGCGATGAGTTGTTTAAATGGATGGAAACGGAATTTGCTTAATACATGTGGAGATTTAAGTTCTTTGACGGAATAAAACAAGGGAAAATCACTTCCTTCAATGTTCTCCCCTATAGGATATCATGACTTATTGTTTTCAGTTGTTTCTTTAAAAAGCCGAACATCACTTTTGCCGTAAGTCCGACTCGTCCTATACTTTTTTTCAGAATCTATTCTCATTCCTTTCTCGATGAAACAACTTAGCGGTTTTTTAAATACAGAAAAGACCGCCCAAAGGCGGTTATTAAACTTTAGGATCTGGATCGATCCTATAGAGCTTCAAATCCTGTCTCAACCTATTGCATCGACGGAAATCAAATGGTCCCAACAGGCATTGAGTAAACTTATGTACAGCCATTATGTATCAGCACGATAACCCATCTTCAACCTGTTCAAGTATGACGGGCCAATATGACTCTTCATCTAATAAAGCCTTTGAATCCAATTGATTAAATTTCTGTTTGATATTATCCACTATTTTCAATACCTTTTCTTCATCATCTTCAACCTCCATCGCTCTCACTAAATGAGGCCGGTAACTTAAATATATCTTTAAAAACATTAGGAATTTAGCTATATCTGTATTGATAAACCTCCTTATAGAAGAATATATGTCTATAATATACAAATTATCTGTTTTTGAATAAATGCCAATTTTACATCCTTCATTATCACCTAAAATAACATAGTCATCTCCTTGATTACCAAGTTCCATTTTTGGCTCTTCATAAAAATTGATATAAAATGGATCTTCTTTAATATCTTCCGCATTTATTGGTAATCCAATAGATGACAATATCATCTTTGTATCCTGTGACAGATCAAATTGATGAAGTAATTCATCATTAATAGTAACCAAATCATCTTTATTCCAAAATTTCATTATTTCCTTTTTGAATGTATCCATAGATCATCTCTCCCTTAAAATATGTATATGTATCCCAACAGTTTACAGTTGGGATACATAATGACAATGTTGTGTTATTCTTTTTTCAATTCTCTTACAGCCTTTTTAAGTTCACTTGCTCCTTTTTTTCTTGACTCTTTCGTATCACCATATTCAAAACTGTAAGTAACTTTAGCCTTTGGGAAATCGGCAGGACATTGGAGTGAAAATATGTTGTCTATTATGATATAATCGACTTATCAAAGAGGTATTTAATATCCTTTTCCGAACACCAGGTGCTTCGAAAAAAACCCGGGGGTTGTTCGGAAACGTCAAAACCCGCATGAAACAAGGAAAATTTGAGTTTTTAACTGGTAAATGACCAGGGAAATGACTCAAAAATTTTGCTTAAAAAAGGAGGTGTTCGGAAATTGACGTAGAAGTCCAGTAATAACAACGGTTACAGCGAACGCTATGACAATAAATACACCTCATTAAAGAGGATTGAAACGTTTCATAACTTTGGCTAGCAATCAAGTTACCGGCATGACAATAAATACACCTCATTAAAGAGGATTGAAACGCTCGATCCAATTCCCACTCATAGTGCCGAATACTATGACAATAAATACACCTCATTAAAGAGGATTGAAACATTTCACTTCCGCCTCGAACATTTTCCCATTTCTGTAATCTCAATACATACACCTCATTGAAGAGGAAACGGTTCCTGTGCTTTTTTTAATTGATTGATGGGGACAGCTGGTTCTGCTGTGCCAACTTTCCTCTCAGATTTGTATAAAGATGTGTCGAGAGTTTGGATCGAAAGCAATGAATAAAACTTGTTGTTCACAGGACTCTTTTCTTTGCAAAAAAAGGACTGGCAAAACGTCAGTCCTTTTTATCTTTTATATCTTCTTTTTCATTAGTTAGGATTTGGCTTCAAAAGCATTTTGAAATCCCGTTTACAAATCGACTGGCATGAAAAGAATTGATTTTACTGGTGTTTCACACAAGGGGTAGTTGTACCCATATTGGTATTGAATACTTCCCGCGCGTTCCGTTTGTGCTTCCTCCCGCGTTTTTGTTCCATCGACATTGGGTGCAGCCTGGTCGTTTCTCCACGTTATTATGGTAAAATACTATTTGTAAAGACCAAATCATCAGGCCGAAGAAAAGTGGCAGGGTTTAGCACAGGGGGATTTGCATCGGATCCAAAGCTTCCAACATAAGAATTACACCCATGTAAAATAGCAGATAGAAAGGACTGACATATGAAAAATTGGTTTCAAGCGCATTGGAAGGCGGTCAACCTGATTCTGGGCGTTATCCTTATTTTGCTGTTCTTCCTCATTCTTGTACCGCACTTTCTCCGGTGGGTAATTAACGGACCTTGGGAGAGCTTCTGGCCACATCAGAAAACCAGTCCGGAAGTGGATGCTGCTTTTGTGAATGCGATCATCGGGTTTATGACCGTTGGCGTTACGGTTATGGTTACATATCTCATCAACCGGCAGACGATTAAAGAGACAGCCAAGATGAATAACGAAACGCAAAAGCTAATGAACGAACAATTGAAAATTCAGGAACAGCAAGCGAGGAGTACGCTAAGAGATTACGTCTATCAGCAGAGAGTGGAGTTTTATATAAGCTTTATGAAAAAAATCAAAGAGTTCAATGCAGATTTTTCTGTTTTAAAAGAAGAATTTCTTGCGGAGAAACTTGGAGTTAAAAAATCAAATATTAAAAGTATTACGAGGTTTTATAAAAAATCGAATACATTTCACGAAAAATGTAGTGCAATTCGTGAAAAATTTGGCGAATTTTGCGAATTAACCATAGAAAGAGCACTTATTACTTCGTCACGGATGCGATCGGTATTGTATGACTTCAACATGGTTTGTTCAGAGGTTAATTCCTTTCTTGAAGAGGTATTGGATATGGAAAGCGAAATTTCAGCAGGGACACAGAAGTTAGAAAATGTAGAGAGAGATAGGAAAATCAAAGATCTAATGTCTAAGTGGGATAAATTTTACAATCGAATGAATGAATATCAATCCCTCATTCAAAATATAATCTATCTGGAATTGAACCTGAATCAAATTGATCAGGATATGGATAGTCTTATCAATAACTCTAACAAGAAAAAATTAAATGATTTAACTGAAAAAGCTGCGCAACTCAGAGGAAGCCAATTCGGATAAATAAACAGAGCCTCTATAAACAGAGGCTTTCTCTATAATACCTTTGTGATAACTTTGACTGGCTCACCTGACCAGGAATAACCATATGTTTGAACATCAAGTAATCCCCGATCAATTTCCCGGCTTCTTTCAGCGATCCTGTTTGACTTCTTCCAAAACGCTTCAGAAAGAGTTATAGAAAACTAAAGATTTTTAAATAATGTTACATATATTTTTGAGTACTATAAGCATGGACAATAAGGAAAAAACCCCCTTCAGCTCAACAGAAACTGTCACCCGTAAATACAGGCCGCAGCACACAGCTTAACAGGGGGTTTTTCATGTCTGCTTTTTGGTGGTTGTCACTTTCTTTTTAAAAGGAGTTGGGATTCAAATTCCAAAATGGATTCAATAAAACCCTACGCCATTTCTGGCTTCCGGGGATTTCCATCAATTTTTCGTTATCTACAACCCTCCATATACCCCAAAATGGCGGAGGTTTGCAGAAAAATAAGAGATTTGAGCGATTACAAATATAATATTATAATAACACATACAGCCAAATTTGTCAAAAAATAAAGTTTTTTGTATTCTGCCAATTGTTCATGATTGCTTTTATCAACATTTTGCTGCATTCGAACCAGCTTATAAGGAGGCTTGGCATGCGTTTACGAATGACGTTTTCTCTCCCTCAGCCGCTGGAACTCCCTTATTCCCTTCATTACGCACTGATGAGTTATGTTTATCAAGCGATCCAGACAGTGGATCCGGTATTGGCGAAGTGGTTGCATCAAGAAGGTATCGCTTACCATGGGCGATCCTATAAACCTTTTATTTTTTCACCTCTCTCTTTTGATGAGCGACAGTCAGGAAAAGAGAAAATGAAAGTGAGTGGAAATGCTGTTTGGAAAGTGGATTCCATTCGCCCCGAGATTGTGCAAGCGATCTGTCACGGTGTTCAGGCCAAGGGTTACCTGCAATTGTTGCACCATCGCCTTCCTCTGGAAACGATTGAAATGGAAGAACGCCCCTGGTACCAGCGGGTGATGAACTACTTTTCTTTGGGACCCATTGTGGTTCCGATTCAGCGTGAAGGGCAGCTGGTTTATTGCCATCCGCTTCAGAGCGAGTTTTACGATCAGCTCCGTGAATCACTATTGCGGTGGGCCCGCTTTAAATGGGGAACATCCTATGTTTGCGAAGAAGCGATCCATATCCGCTTGCGATCTCCTGAACGCTTCTCCCTGAAAAAAGCGGCCGTCCTGAACGAAATCAAAGGGAAAAAGATCAAAGGATATCTGATCCCGTTGCAAATTGAAGCTCCCGCCCCCATCCAGGAAGTGGTGATGGAAGCGGGATTGGGCAGTTACGGGAGCCAGGGCTTTGGAATGATGGCCTGGAATCGTTAAATATGGTCTTTATCGATTTTCAAGATGGGAAACAGAGAACAAATGAAAGACCTGATCAAAGCCCTGATGATGTCGGGAAAAATCCGGGGCGTATCCCGACTTTTCTCAACAAGGAAACGAAAATTATCCGTTGCAAATAACCAGCCGCCTTTTTAGCTGGTTATTTGCATTATGTCTCCGGAACAAGCATAAAACGGCCATAACCGTTTGCAGTTTTGGCTCCTGCTCCCATCCACTGCAAAGCATAGATTAACCATCCCTCGACACGTTTCACATCTTCCTTATACTCCTCATACTTCTCAATTGGGAAGAAAGAAAAAAGAAAAGTATGTCCCTTGGCCATTGCAAGAAAAGGAATCGGCTTCACAAGATCGGCATCCGTCGGGTTTCTCCCTTTCCCGACCGACTTTTTCCCATCCATCACCTTAACCAAATCTCCATAATAGTCCATATGATGAGCCGTAAGAATATCCTTTTCCAACTTCACTGGTTTCATCGGAATCGCATCCATGAATAAAATCTTGCCTATGGAACGATCCGTAGTGTTATTTTTTCGGTTGTCAGAGTCAGAATTGCGATCTGTATTGCTTCCATTTCGGCTGTCGGAATCAAATTTTTTATCCCTTTTTCTGCCGTCTTTTCGATTATCAGGGCCGAAAATGCGATTCATCACCTGTTTTTGTTCTTCCTCGTTTTTCCATTCTGCCCATTCATTTGCCCATGCTCTTACCATTCCTTTCAGCGATGACCCCGGAATATAGGGGACTCCGAGGGTATGATGAAAAGAAAATCCGTTCTCCACATAATGTGCCTGGCCGATTCCCGTCACAAAGCGGCTCGTCGATTCCATCGGGATGCTTTTTCCACCCATATGTTCTGATAAAGCAGACAAGCGATCGCATGCTTCTTGCAGCTCCTTCTTCTTGCCAATTTTCCTTCTTGTCACGGTATCGATCCAGGCCGTTTTATACTTTGGCGATGATCCTGTATTTTTCCAATCAATTTTTCCTTTGGGTGTTACCACTTTTTCAATATCCCATGTGTAGCAATATTTCTCGTACCACAAACCAACATTGGCATGATTCGGCAAATTGGCAGGGGGGGATGCGAAGCGATGAGGCAGCAATCGTTGGCTGTGATACTTATTCATCCTGATTCCCCCTTTCCCTGTTTTGGTAAATTGAGGTCAATTGGTAATGCAAAGATAGCCAAGCAATTGCTTCCGAAATGGCCAGACGGTACTGCTTTCTGTCTCCGTTCATGACCGCATTCAGCAAATCTTCCTTCTGCCCCTGCATCCAGTAAGGAGCATCTGGCTCGTCGCGTGTCAGCCATTCAGCCAAATCTTCATACAGCAAACCGTAGGCTCTCTCATCTGTCTCCTGTCTGCTCTGTGTTTGCTTGCTACTGCTGATGAGGCGAGCCAAGGCCATCCCCAGTCCCCCGCGCAAAATGGCCAAAGGCAACTCTCTGGCAAATGTCGCATACTTCCTGAACACTTCAGGGTCTTCCGTTTGCCAGCGCTTTTTAACGGTAAGTAAACAATTTTCCGCACGCTTTTGTTCAAAGGGAAGCGTTTCCTCCATTATTTTTCTCCCTCCGTTGCCCAAAATCGAAGCACAAACCATCCGTGTCCCGTTGACTCATTCCCGCCGATCTGGAGATAAGGATTGGATGAAAGTTCTTCATAATAGCGCTGGACTTTGGGGTCGTTATAACGCGGAATCAGCAGAGTATAGAGGAGACTGTCCGGCGGCAAGTTCTCCTCTTGCCACACATTTTTACTGATTTTATTGGCTTCTAATTGGTTTCGCGACTGGATCGGCAAACCAAAACGGGCAAAATGGCGGAACTCTGCATCCGAAATAACAACCACCTGGTTTTTCAAGCGTCTTTGCACAGAATTATGGGCAACCAACCGCTTGATCCATGTGATAATCTCCTCCAATTGGGGATATCTGATTGGACTGTAGTTAAATTCCTCCAGATACAGATAGTCATTGACCAACTCCTTCAGTTCCGCTTGCGGATGTATCAAGGCATGGCTGAGTTTCAGGTCATCGAACAATAAATTCCGCTTATCCAGCTCACCAATCAAAGCCAGATCCCGGACAAAACGTTCCAATATATATGGACAGGTTACCCAATAATAATGATGATTAAGCGAGCGAATCGGCAACAAAAGCAACCGTGCATCACTAAATCCAATCGCCCCTGCCTGGGCGGTGGTGCCAAAGATAAAATTCTGCTCCTCATCCTTCATGCCTTCTCCGGCGGCTTTATCCTTAAAAGCACCTTTTACTGCAGATCCCGGAATGAAAGGATAATCCGTCCAGGATTCACGGGCGACGGGCTGGTCAATGATCCCTTGTTGCTTGCCTTGTCCCGGATGAATAAAAGTTTCTGCCAACAATCCCACCATGCGACTTAACATTGCTCCTCCTCCTTATCCTCCCAAGTTCCCACGACGAGATGACCCAATCCGTATGCCTTTTTTTCTCCTGTTTGCGTATGATTCAATCGCAAAATTGCTGCCTCATCCCCCTCATCCGCTTCGAAAAACCAGGTGGAACCCGGTGGTAAAAAGGGACGGATCTCTCGCGTTCGTCTTTGCTTCAAATTCCAACCGCCAATCCTCCACACCTTGGCGATGCTGGCTGATATGCATTTTCCCGGAGCCTCAGGCGGTCCGTTCCGAATGATTTCCCGCAATTTTTCCGGCATCCACAGACCGGGTGTAAGCAATGAGAGAGTGTACAGGCATTTTCCGTCTTTTCTCCTTTTCAGGGTTGGCGCTTCCGGAAGGGGAAGCATACCTTTTTTCACTTCCACTCCCGCAAATCTTCCTTCTCCTCCCAATGGAACAATCTTTTTCTGAAAATTGCATATCTCATCGGCTCCATCCACCTCGACCTCCAAGGTAATGCCCTCCCGGGTACGAACATGACTCGACGCATATAAGTGTCCACCCTTGACTTTTCTCTGTTTCAGGTCGAGTTGAATGCCAATCCGTTGCTCGTGCTTCCACATTTTTTTCGGAGATAACAACTCTTTCGGGTCTGGAACGTCTCCTTCCAACACCTGAGCCAAGGCTTTTTCCGTCCCCCAGCATTCCAATACGGACCCTTTTCCCCAGTTAACGGCTTGCAAGAAACGCAGACCATGCTCCGCATCTTCATCCAAATCACTTTTTATCGGAAGCCCTGGTGTCAGACGCTGAAGAAACGACCAACGATCTTCTTCTTCCGAATAGTCACCATACAGCACTAACGGCATCGGGAAATAAAGCTTTTCATCCTTGGCAATGAAGGGACCTTTCAAGTGAAGATTGCCCAGATCTTCTTCATTTCCCAACTCGGACGGGAAGTCGCGACCGGGTCTCCATTTCATTTCCAGAGCCAATGCTGTGCGAATGGCTCCTTGCAATGGGAAAATCGTTGGAGGAAACACGCTTTTCGGCTGAACCATATTGACTGTGCCCGCTTCGTAAGGAGTACTGTCCCGAAAAAAAAGCGTATCTACAGGAGTAAAAGACCACCGTTGCGTCATTGGATCACTCCCTCCTGTTCACGAATGAACTTGATCAATTGCGCTGCTGTAGATGAATAGGGGCCGCTGGCAATTTGAACCTGGCCGTCTGGCGTGCGCCTGGACTGAAAGGATACCTGCAGCATTGCATCTGCGATATCGTGGTAAATTTCCATGTTTTCCTTTTCCCCCAAAATCCTTTTCATTTCAGACACAATGTACTCCTTCATCAGTTGCTTTCTTTCATTGAATTGGTTCCGGTTCGGATAATAAGGGAAATGCTCCAATTCGACAAACTTCATTAAAAATTGGTTCGACAACATCTCTTTTACCACGCTTGCACGTTTATCCGATCCCGATGACCCTAACAGTTCAGCCAGCCTTCGAACGGAAGACTCTTTTGTTTCGTCTCCCTCCCAGGGCGCAGACCAAACCAACTCCGCGCCAATCCGTTTGTGCACACCGATCGCCAGGCTGTCGCGATTGCAATATTCTTTGGCCACCTCCTCCAACAAATACCGTGCAAATTCCAACACATTGACCAGCGGGGCCTGACAGTGGGCAAACAACAACGCGGTAGAGCTGGTCACCGGAAGGGAAATTGACCGGAACTCTTGTGCAAAAGCTTCATGCAATTCTGCCGCGCAGGCCAATCCTTTTTGCATGGGCAGCATAACCAGCACATCATCGCCGCCAGTGTAAATGGTCACCCCGTCCTTCTCACGGACGATATTCATGATGTTGTCCGTAAAACGGCCCAACGCCTCACTGATCCGGACAGGATCCTCCCGTTGCAGCATTTCGCCAAACCGGTCCCCATCCATCATGAGCAAGGCATAGTACGGAGACGGTTCCATTCCGGCCTGTTCGCATAACTCCTGGTAGGTTTCTTTAACAATTTCCTTTTGTTTGTCAGGCAAATTTTTCTCTGTTATCGCCGTTTCCAAAGAATAAGACAGCAAATAGCGGCTGTCCATCTGTGCCAATGTGATAGCATGTTTTGTTTTCAAATTGAGCGTCTGATATTTTCTTTCATTGGAGGGGAAATACTGATCAATCAGTTTCTTATACTTCTTTGCTTTGTCCATCCCATTTTTGCTATCCACATGGCGCAGCCACGGCGTTACGGCAATGGAATGGAATGAAGGCAAGTGGATGATTTCATCCGGAAATTCAATGCCGAGGACACTTTTCGCACAATAGGGGAAAAATCGCTTGATCAGAGCGGGGGCAGACAAACGCTCTTTGCTGTCCAGATCTTTCTCTCCCACAATTCGGTCCAATGCTTTCCAGAAATCTCGCTGCTCATTCGATGCCTCCCGATATCCGGAGATTTCATCCCATTCGCTCATCAAGGTGCACTTTGCCCTTTTCTGGACAGGCGGGAAATAGGTTCGCCAATTTTTACGGAGATCCAGTGCATGGTTCTGTTCGGACAACACCCAGGCCATTTCCCAAAAATTCCTCACTTGTTCATCCCATATTTCCCAGACGGTGGAGCGGTTCCAATCCGCTTGTTCTTCCGGTTTCATCTTCTTAACCTTTTCCATCAGGAAGTTCCTCACTGACTCTGCGATCTCGCCCCAAACCCTTTCAACTTCCCGCACACAGTCCTTTGGATCAAATGAGTCCGGAATTTCCGCTTTGAAGCGATTGGGAAGCGTGCCGAGCCAGATCGGTTTATTGCCCGCCGATTGTCCTTTCATTACTTGCAGAAGGGGGTACTTCAACTGGCCGGACCGTCCATAGACAGCAGGAAAAACAATTCGCCCGCCGCTGTCTATGACCTTGAGCATCGCCACGCCTGCAAGATAAGACAGAAGGAATGAACTGACAAGCAAATCACGCGTTTGCCGCGATTGTGCCACGAAGCTTTGGACAGGACCAATTGTAAAATGGAGGGTTTTCATTCTTTACCCAGCTCCCACTTCAGGAATTTTTCTTTTTCCAACAACTCTTGCAGCAGACGCCACCCCTCCCGGGGTTCAATTTCTTTATATTTCACTTTAATCTTGGGATAAGGAACAGAAAAAAAGGTGACTTGACTGAAATATTGGCCGGCAGCCAACCGCCCCATACGAAGCCATACCGGGGAAGCAACCCGATTGTTAAAACCTTTTTGAACTTCATAATCATCTCTGTTTTTAACAGGCAAGCCAAATGAAAAACATCCGTTTTCTGTGAATTTCACCTTGTTGAACAAACCACCGATTCGCTTCCAGCTTTCGATCAATGAATTACTGACCTTAGAGTCAATGAACATGAGCAGTTCATCATTCAGCCGTGTATACTGCCGGCCCATCTTCGTTTCTGGAAACCAGCTGCGGATCTTCCGGAAACTTTTCTGCCACTGGTTCAGATATTCTTCTACATTTTTTGCCTCTTTTTGCGGCAGTTGGATTTCTTTAAGCAGGGAATTGATCCCGTCATGGGTTCCTTCCCACTCTTCAATCTCCAAACTTCCAAATCCGCGCCTGGTCTGACTTCCCAGTCCACCCACATAAGACATCAGCCACAGGCTGGCGATCACGGCTTGCCACGCTTTTTCCTTTTGAATTTCTGTCCTGTTCTTCAACGGTTTGAGAAAAACTTGCAAGGTAAATGTGCCATTTTCTTTTAAATAGGCACGTTTCCACCGAGGCGGAATAAACAGGGGAATTTTCCAAACCAGGTTCTGTTCCTTTTTGGGATCTTTATTAGGAATTACCTGGTACCTCACCCGGGAGTCCGCCAACAGCAACTGAACGCAAGATTGACCGATATTTTTCGAATGGAGCCCAAACAATTCTGTTTGCATTCTGGAATACACATGTTCCTCACTCAAAGCGCGAAACCAGTAACGCATCATTCCTTTGATCGAGGGCAGATGAATTTCCGCCTTTGCCTGATTGGCCCCCGCCAAAAACATAGGGGTCCGGATGCAAAATTTTACCGTCAACGCCTCCAAATTGGAAGGAAAATCCAAACTTCCCCCTCCTTTTTCTTTCTATAATTCTTTACTGATTCATATAATTCTATAGGGACTGATTAGTATCCTTCTTAATTTATCGTAATGTTCCGATTTTGTATTTCATGACACACATCCACAAAGAAAGCGACAACTTGGATTTGAACCAGGTTATCGCTTGAACAGCTATCATAATTCCATATTCTTGATATCGATTCAATTCAGTGAACTGGTCTGTTAAAACGGACCCAAACAGGGGTTTCTACAAAAAAACCCCCCCGAAAACGGGGAGGTGTCCAATTCCAAGATGGATTCAATGAAACTCACTATGAAAAAGTGCTTCTTTGTTATTTTTTGCCCTTAAGTTACTGTTCTAATCCCAAAATGGATTCAATGAAACGGCCAATTTCCAGGCAATAGTGTAACACAAAGGATACTGGTTACTGTTCTAATTCCAAAATGGATTCAATGAAACGTCACGGAAAACCGATATGTAATGATGAGGAAAGTAAAGGTTACTGTTCTAATTCCAAAATGGATTCAATGAAACTGCCTCATGCCAATCTGTTTTGCACTGTTTGTATTTGGGGTTACTGTTCTAATTCCAAAATGGATTCAATGAAACATGATCATGGCCGCTGCCGGATGGCCGGGAAATCCAAAAACAGTTACTGTTCTAATTCCAAAATGGATTCAATGAAACCGTTCAACGTTGCGTGATAATCTGCTCCTACCATTTGTACAGGGTAGCTGTTCTAATTCCAAAATGGATTCAATGAAACCCTTTTTTCATTGCGGACATATTCCAGCAGAAAATCTTTTGTTGCTGTTCTAATTCCAAAATGGATTCAATGAAACCCTCCGCCATTTCTGGCTTCTGGGAATTTCCATCGCTGAAACCCCTTGATTTTTCGTTATCTACAACCCTCCAAATGCCCAAAAATGGCGGGGGTTTGTAGATAAATTAGAGGTTCAAGCTTTAATACATATATTATTATGATAACATACATCGATTGATTAGTCAAAAAATGCATATTTTTCCCGCTGATCACTGCCATTGTCAGGGGATTATGGTTCCATAAATTAACTAAAAA
>JBAVDL010000182.1:0-2562 GCA_049587175.1 Thermoactinomyces sp. | reverse complement strand
GGTTTGGGAACATTAACTCCTTAGTTCCCCAGAAAAATTACACCTGGAAATTTTACTAAATTATGATATACTGTACTCAATTTATGACAATTATTATAATAATAGTAATAATATGTAAAAATCAAGGTTTAACTATTTGGCCTGCCCTTTAATTAAAGGGCAATTCCGATAAATAACTTTTAAAAGGTGAAATAATGGAATTTTACATTAGTTGGTCACATAGTGATGCTAAATTTAG
The DNA here is from genome assembly GCA_049587175.1 of Thermoactinomyces sp. Classification (GTDB taxonomy): domain Bacteria; phylum Bacillota; class Bacilli; order Thermoactinomycetales; family Thermoactinomycetaceae; genus Thermoactinomyces. Next base: position 2,324 of record JBAVDL010000182.1, on the reverse strand, counting down.
TCATTATTTTAATGAATGTCCAATGCTTATTAGTACTGTACCTGACAATAATCGACCGTTAAAAAAACTAAAAAAACAACCTAATAAGTTAATTATTGATTCGGGTGCAATTTTTTATGCAAAATACAACAAAGTTTCTGTACAAGAAATCTTTCATAAGCAATTGGATATCCTGCAAGATGCAACTTCCTCAATTAAAACAATCAAATTAGTACAACTTGATGTACCGTTATTTGACAAAAAAAACTTATCTGCAAAGTACGGTGCAATGGAAAAAAATCTATATTTTGCTTGGGAATATATAAATTTGTTTAAAAAATCTAGTTTACCAAGTAAAATTCAACCAATGGCAGTCATACAAGGTTTTGATAAACCTAGTATTGAGTTTTGCATTCTTGAACTAAGAAAAATGGGTTATCAATATCTTGGAATTGGATCGCTTTTAACTAAAAACCCTAAAGAACAACTTTCCTTAATTCAGGCTGCTGTCCGTTTAATTGGAACCGAATATTTACATGTTTTTGGAGTATCTGGTTTGGAACAAATAAAAAAAATGGCTTCTATGAAAAATATTACATCTTTTGATTCATCTCGTCCAACCAAAGCAGTTGCTTATTATTCTGTTTTTTATAGTAATCCATTTCGTACATATATACTTGGTAATTCAAGAGTGGCCAAATCTGGCCCGCGTCTGGATAAGCCTCTACCTTGTTCTTGTCCAGTTTGCTTAAACAATCCACATGATATTTTGATCCCTTCGCCTAGACATTACATGAAATTACGGTCTATACATAATTACTATCATTTAAACAGAACAATCCAAACAATAGTAGCTCAAAATGAAAGGATGAACCCTTGTGTTGTTTCAAATGTGTTACGGACCTGAAATTCCTTCTTTGTATGAGATGATTAATAATAATCCTGGAATAACGAAATCAGAGCTTATAGAGAGTTTTCAATATAGTACTGAAACAGACATTTCTTCTTTAATTGAGAATACTATTACTTTCTTACAAGAAGCTTTTTTCATAGAAAAAAAAGGAAGCGGTTACTTAGCTAAATCTGGAGATTGGGATCATCTGAATCTATTAAAAAATTTGACATTTATTAGTAAAACCAAATCAAATACATCACTTAATTATGTTTTTTCAACAATACATTTTGAGATATTTGTCAAACCAAACATAATGTATGTTGACAATTTACACTATAGGGTAAACAAACATTTTAATGAAACATTAGTTGGAAAAGAAAAAATAAATGCTTGGAAGCGTATGATGGAATTTTTCGGACTGGGTTATCGAATGTTTACAGGATTTTATGCTTTGCCACACCCAAATCTATTAAAGCAATTAATAAGGAGATCAAGTCCATTTAATGGATCTCTTTATCAATATTGTTTAGAGAAGATTGATCCAATTATTCCAATTGTTCATCAAGGAAAGATTTTTGATGGATTTCTTATGGGATTTTATTTTTTGCATGAGGAAAAAATAATTCGACTTGAAAAGAAACAAGATCTTCCTTACCCCTCATTTGGGTTGCAACAACAGTGGAATTGGATCACGATTCCAAAGGAGGTATAACAAATGTTTCCATGTATATCACCCAAATCCCTTAAGTTGCTAGTAAGTACAGCAGATGAACGCTACTTATTTTCACCTGAATATTTTCGACGTACTCATTTCTCACAAGTTTTACATAGATACCATCAACAACAACTCGTTCAGGAAGTAACTGAACAAGAACTATTTGACAAAGTACAAGAAGAAAGTACATTTGGAAATAGAGTTTATACCTTAATTGGTTCCACAGGATCCGGGAAATCGGAACTCCTCTGTTGGTTACGAGATCAATTCATACAAAAGCATATTCAACGTCCTGTTATCAGGTTGTCCAGAACAGAACTCAATCCACAATTATTAATTTCTCGCTGCCAAAAAGCATTACAAATCAAAGAAAATCAAACAATTGATAAAAATAAGTGGAATATCCTGCTTCAAAAGCCAATCACGATAATTAACCAAATTGTTTGGACTACTTTATCTGAATTTTTTGATTCTGATGAACAAATCGTTCCACTTGCTTTATTAATACGACCTGTCATAGAACAAAATGTTCAAGCATTTGCCAAACAAGTTAAAGAAAAAGCAATTAATCAACCTCTTGAAATGATCAGTGAAAATCAGTTTCTACATCTCCAACAAAATACAACATTTACTATATCTATCCCATTTCAGGCATTCCGCCAATCATTACGAAAAAAACTGGATCAATTTTTATTTTCTGGTCAAGACATAATTTCAATTTTGAAACAATTATCC
>JBAVDL010000181.1:0-15298 GCA_049587175.1 Thermoactinomyces sp. | reverse complement strand
GGTTTCGACCATTTTTTCCATGTTTGGATAACATAATTAAATCCCCCATCGCTATTTTCTATATAAAATGATTCGACAAAAAAGCTTGTCGACCTGTCATGAAAACTGACTTTGTCGACAAGCTGAGAGCTCTCTTTTTCAAAGAGCTCTCATTGTGTCCGGGAAAACAATCGCTTTCTGTCCCTGGCAGACACCGTTCTCGCACGAAAAGCGGATATTTTTACCGACCCGGATAATCTACCCAACAAAAAAATTCCCGGAATTACCAGAAAATGAAACAGAAGGATTTCCACTTCATATCACCTCCTGGCCATAAAAAAGGGCTGCCTGCTTTTCATCCTATTCCATCAATTAAACAGATATTCATATGTTGAAAAAAATTTTTTTAGTTCTGAACAGGCAACAATTGAGGTTCATTTCCTTTCATTTTTATCAATGGAGAAAATGCCGGTACATATAATGAATCTTTTGCCAGCCACCACCTCAAATCTGTTTTCTCGCCCGGCTTTTGCCTTGTCTGTTGCCATTTTTTCATCACTTCTGTCCGGTAGTCGATATAAACCTGGCCCTGATGATCCATAATCAGCGGCAATTCTTCCTGTGAATAGGGGCTGGGGACTTCTACCGGTTCCATGTTCAGTTTTTTATAATCAATTGTATAAAAAAATTCATTCATTCGTGTTTTTTCAGGCAATGCCTGATGATGCTCAAGATATCCTTTAATTTTGTGCTGGACTTTGCTGACGGTATCATTGACGCGCAGATCAAACAGTCGAACGGTCGGGTCTTCTTCCACATCGATCAAAACAAACAGAAAATAGCCGCCCTCAGCAAAGGCAGAGGAAGGAAATTCTCCCAAAAACCCTTTTAATTCTTTAAAATTGACTTTGTATTTGGTAGTCAATTTTTGTTGGTCTTCCGTATATACATAAGGGAGTATGTTATTTTGCTTAAAATAAGCATCCACCGCCTTTTGTACTTGTACCACCTGTTGCCAAAGCCTGTCCGTTTGCACTTGCTCCGGAACCATACAACCGGCAAACATAAGGCACACAGCCCCTGCCACAGCAAACAGGGAAGATTGTTTAAAGCGCAATGAAATCCCTCCTTATAACAATATACGAACCATAAAAAGCGCAGCCACCAGCAGCAGGAGAAAAGAAAACACAGACAAAATCTTGCCTGCCCAGTCTTTCTTTTGCAACCGGCCAACAACAATCAGGATATTAATCAGCACGAGTAAAAACAAAACAATCATCCAGTCCAATCGTCCACACATCCCTTTCCATTTGAAATCCGCAACAGCCCAGATAAATAGCAGGACATTTGCCTTGATTCATTCGCCTGTTGGTGCATAAGATAAATGGACATCAGCCTGAAATGGAGGAACCTGACATGAGTAGTGGCAAACGGAACAGGCCAAAAGCCACCCCTGGCAAAAAAAGGAAAACAAGGTTTCCCCCGGCAAAACCGGCCAAACCGGTTAAACAGCCGCCTGAATACCTCTCGCAACTCTCTTCTGTCAATATCGCCAAGGTATTGAGCGGATTCATGTCCTTGCGCTCAACCGTCCAGGACTTGAGCCAATCAATCCAGAGAATTGAAAACATGCTGGATTCCGCCTACAAAATCCTGGAATTGACAAATCAAATATCGGCAGCCAATCGCAGACGCAAGCACCGTCCTTTTCCCATGCTCGCACCTTCCCGCGAGCAAAGAATGCCGTCTCAGCCAGCAGAAGAAGAGGAGATTCCGGTCATCGAATGGCCGGATGAAGGGAAACCCGATTCAGAAATGCCATTTGCGCCACTATTACAATCAATCAATATTGGCCAAATTATTGAAATTTTAAAATCGCCATTTATACAAAAAATGCTTGCGCAAATATTTCAGCCAAAACCTGTTTCTGCTTCGTCCTATTTGCCAATGAAACGAAAACAGGGGTAATGTCAAAGGCATTACCCCTGTTTTCTCTGCTTCTTCAGACCAATCTGAATCCCTGTCCTTGCATTGTGCTCAAGTTTGTGGATATTGGTTGAAGCTATTACAGAGTATGAAATCACCCAAAAGCTTGCAACAGGGAAAAAGCCCAAAAATCGATTTACCAGCCTTGAACAATCTCTTCCAGTTCCTTGGTTCTTCCCCGGCTCATCAGCTCTTTGACCGCCAGTCCCGGATCCTTGTCCGCAAACAGGACCAAATACAACTGTTCGGCAATCGGCATTTCCACATGGTATTGTTGCTTCAGGAAATGAGCTGCTTTGGTGGTTTTTACTCCTTCCACAACCATCTGCATTTCATCCAGAATTTCTTTCAGTTTTTTTCCCTGGCTGAGCATATAGCCGGCTCGCCAATTTCGGCTGTGTTTACTGGTACAGGTAACCACCAGATCACCGACACCCGCCAGTCCTGCAAACGTAATCGGTTCTGCTCCCATGGCCGAACCCAGGCGGGCAATTTCCGCCAAACCCCGGGTAATGAGAGCGGCTCTGGCATTATCTCCAAACTGAAGTCCGTCTGCCAAACCGGAAGCAAGGGCGATAATGTTTTTTAATGCTCCGCCCACCTCCACCCCAACCACATCAGGATTGGTATAAACACGCAGATACTGGTTCATGAAAAGCATCTGTATTTTTTCAGCAACCGCTTGTCGGGAAGAAGCGACAACAACGGCAGTCGGACACTTTCTAATTACTTCTTCCGCATGGCTGGGTCCGGATAACACCGTGATATTCTCATGGAAAGACGTGCCCAGTTCCTCAGTCAGCACTTCTGACATACGTTTCCACGTATTCAGCTCAAAGCCTTTTGTCGCATGGACAATCAGTGTTTCAGGTGTAAGCAGATGTTTCACCTTACGGGCGGTTTCTCTCATGGAATGGGAAGGTACGACAAAAACAACAACATCACTTCCTGCCAGCGCTTCCTTCAGAGAGCAAGTGGCAGACAAGGCTTCCGGCAATTTGATTCCGGGCAAGTATCTTTCATTGGTATGGCTTTGATTGATTTCTTCCGCCTGTTCTTCCCTGCGTGCCCATAACCGGACGTCATGTCCGTTTTCGGTGAGAACAGTAGCCAGAACCGTTCCCCAACTTCCTGCACCAAGAACTGCTATTCGTTGTTTCATGCATCTTCTCCTCTGAAATGAATCTTTCTTTCTTTTCCACGTATCAAATTTGAAATATTTTGTTTATGGCGCCAGATCGCCATAGCAGTAATAATCAGCATCAACCCGATCATCAGGCCGGAGTAGTCCATGATCCACATAACCAAAGGGATAAAAATGGTAAAAACAAGGGATCCCAATGAAACATAACGGGTAACAACAATAAACAGGATTGCCAGAATTCCTGAAACAAGTGCTGCGGCAAAAAAACAGGAGGCCGCGACACCCACTGTGGTGGCAATCCCTTTTCCACCCCGAAAACGGAGAAATACAGGCCAGTTATGACCAACCACAGCAGCAATCCCGCAAACGATCATCACAATATGGTCACCATGAGAAAATAAATTTCCGATGCCTACAGCTGCTACACCCTTTAAGGCATCCAGGAAAAAGACGATTGCGGCAGGCCCCTTGCCAAGAACACGAAGAGTATTGGTAGCACCCGCATTTCCGCTTCCATAATTGCGGATGTCCACTCCTTTCAACCAACGTGTAAACAGATAACTAAAACTGATCGATCCTACTAGGTAGGATATGATTAAGGATATCCCCCAAGGTAACAGCATTTTTCTCAATCTCTCCCTGCTCGTGATTGATTAACTTTTTTTCCTTAACTTGATACGAATAGGCGTTCCATGAAAAGGAAATGCCTGCCGCAACTGATTTTCCAGATACCTGAGATAACTGAAATGGGCAATGTCAGGATCATTGACAAATAACACCATCGTAGGTGGTTTGACGGCAACCTGTGTTATATATTGTACACGAAAACGTTTGCCTTTTTCCGACGGTGGCGGTGTTGTAACCATTGCATCCTGAATCACCTGATTCAAAACCGAAGTAGGGACACGCATGGCATGCTGTTCTGCAACCTCTTCCACTTTTGGCACTATTTGTTGAACCCGTTTGCCTGTTTTTGCAGATACAAACAGGATAGGCGCGTAGTGCATGAACTGAAATGAATCCCGGATTTTTCGCCGGAATTGATCCATTGTTTTCTCATCCTTCTGGACGGCATCCCATTTATTGACAACAAAGACAGCTGCTTTTCCGGCATTATGTGCATATCCGGCAATTCGCTTGTCCTGTTCGGCTATTCCGCGCTCTCCATCAATGACAATCAGGCAAACATCCGAACGTTCAATAGCCCGCAAAGCACGGATCACACTGTATTTTTCCACTGATTCATATACTTTTCCCCGTTTGCGAATACCAGCAGTGTCAATCAGCACAAAAGATTGGCCGTCAAACTGAAAGGGGGTGTCAACAGCATCGCGGGTTGTTCCGGCTACAGAACTGACGATAACCCGCTCTTCTCCCAGGATTGCATTGACTAACGAAGATTTTCCCACGTTTGGCCGACCGATCAGTGAAACCCGGATCGTATCCTCATCATACTCTTTTTCTGCTGGTTCCGGAAAAAGCGAAACAACAGCATCCAACATATCCCCTGTTCCGGTTCCGTGAATGGAAGAAACGGGAATAACCTGTTCAAACCCCAATTGGTAAAACTCATAACTGTTTTCTATATGTTTGATATCATCAATCTTGTTTACCATTAAAATGACCGGTTTATTGGACCGATGCAGCCAACGTGCTATTTCCTCATCAGTCGGTGTCACTCCTTGCCGGCCATCTGTCACAAACAGGATTACATCGGCTTCATCAATCGCCAACTCTGCCTGTTTACGAATATGTTCAATAATTTCATCATTTTCCCCAAACTCAACTCCACCTGTATCAATCAAGTGAAACTTGCGTCCATTCCACTCACAGGAAGAGTAAATGCGGTCACGTGTAATCCCCGGTTCATCTTCTACAATCGCAATCCGCTCACCAGCCAGTCGGTTAAAAATCGTGGACTTTCCCACATTCGGCCTTCCTACAATCGCAACTACAGGTAAACTCATATAAAATCCTCGCTTTTCAGTTTTCCAATCTTGATTAAAACAAACCGCAGACAAAACTGCCCAAAAGAGAAGACAATCTGGAACAAGCCATTGGATAAAGCGCTCAAGGTGCAACACAGGTTCTGAATGAATAGTGCTGTTTTCATGCCATTTCTGCACAAGTGCCTTTCAAACTTCTTCGGCGGCGCTCTACCGGTTTGCCAGCTTGTCTAATTAATAGGACATACCTAATCTTATCGATAAATATTTTTTTAGGCAACCATTTCAGTGCCTTATTTTCAGGTTATGGGCAATGCGGTTGCCTTTTTTTGATTCCCCGGAAACGAATCGCATTTTCGAGATCAGTGATCAACAGGATTCCGATTAATGACAGCCACAAGGTCCCCATAAATGCTTCTGCACCCAAGATACGAGGATTCAGTACTTCACGATAAAAATACAAAATAAGGGCATGCAAGATCATCAAACACATTCCTGTATACCAGATCCGTTCACACAATCTGACAGAAACAAGACAAGAAAAAAGAACAACTCCGCAAACAAGCACGAATTGAAATGATTTATTTGCCCAGTCAGCATTTATATTCATCAATTCATGCAAAAAAAGAAAAAAAGTACCGGTGCATAAAGAACTGCACAACAATTTAAGCCGTGAATCAACCGAAAAGTTATAACCCAGGGAGAAAAAAACAAGAAGAAAACCGATCCACCCGGGATGAACAAAAAAATGTTCGTTCATTTCCCAGGGCCGGCACCAGCTGAGAACAGACATCGTCAGTAATACAAAAATCAGATTGGAACGGCTGGTCCCGAAATCTTCCCCCCAATTCTGGAACCATCCGCTCAAATATAAAATCAGCAAACTGAGTGAACCAATTGGTCCGGCAATATCCATGTCACCTTCTTCCCCTCAGTTGTTTTTATGTAGTTTCTGTAAAATCTTTTCATTTAAGCATACAAAGACCAGCCAAAACTTGGCTGGTCTTTGTATGGGGAAATTTCTTTATTTCAGGTTGCGCAATTCAGGATAAACGTCTCCCAAGGTCACATTTAAACCGGAGGGTTGTTGTTGAGACTGATCGCTTTCTTTTTCTTTTGCCTCTTTCCGTTCTTCTTTCGGTTCAACCTCTTTCATGCTCAAGCTGATCCGCTTTTGCTCCGGAAGCATATCGAGTACTTTTACCTCAACTTCCTGACCTTCTTCCAATACATCAGACGGAGTCGCTACATGGCGGCGGGCAATTTGGGAAACGTGCACCAATCCTTCCACCCCGGGATAAACCTCAACAAACGCACCAAAAGATACCAGGCGTTTCACCTTGCCCTTGATGATATCCCCTGTATTGATGGCTTTTGCCGCCTTTTCCCACGGACCTTCTTCCGTTTCCTTGATACTCAGGCTGATTCTTTGTTCTTCAAGGTTCACTTTTAACACTTTTACTTTTACCGTATCGCCTTCATTCAACACATCTGCCGGATGTTCCACGCGATGCCAGGCAATTTCCGATACATGAACAAGACCGTCAACCCCGCCAATATCAACAAACGCACCAAAATCAGTCAAACGCTGGATGGTTCCTTCCAGCACCTGACCTTCTTCCAGTTCCCTGAGACGTTGATTTCTTTTTTGCTCCTGTTCTTCTTCCAAAACCGCTTTATGGGACAGGATCAGTTTATTTTTTTCAGGATCCATTTCAATAACTTTTAAAGTAAGTTCTCGTCCTTTATAATCAGAAAAATCTTCTACATAATGCTGCTCAACATGTGAAGCGGGAATAAATCCGCGAACACCCACGTCAACAACCAGACCGCCTTTTACAATATCATGAACGGTTGCCGTGAGAACTTCCCCTGATTCAAATTTTTGCTGTAACTCAGCCCACGCTTTTTCAGCGTCAACCGCTTTTTTCGAAACAATCAATTTATCTTCATCCTCTTTAATGCGAAGAACCTTGACAGTTACTTCGTCTCCTTCGTTCAATACATCAGAAACTTTATCCACATGCAAACTGGATATTTCCGAAATAGGCAAAATCGCTTCGGATTTATATCCGGTATCCACAAGTGCCTGGTTATTTTCTACCTTGACCACTTTACCCTTCAGCACATCGCCCACTTCAAAACTTGCAACATTCGTCAATTCGGATTTCATCTCTTCAGCCATCAACGAGCCCTCCTCATCATTGCCACGCAATCAAAACTTTTTTATAAAGAAAGATCAATTTGAAAAAGGAGAAAGTCTCACCTTTTCGCAGATCTTCATTCCCCTGATTGTTCCTGCAAGGAACGTATTTCACTGACAACAAGTTCGGTTACTTTCCTAGCTGTAGCAGTTCCTGCTTTTTCCTTCAAAAAAGGAGTAATATCAACAGGTGGACCAAAGACAATCTTTATTGGCCGAAACAGCCGATAAGACCCACAGATTGCCGCAGGGACAATAGGGGCTTCTCCCTTTAAGGCAATCAGGGCAGCACCAACATGAAACTGGCCCATTTCCCCTGTCTTTGATCGGGTCCCCTCGGGAAAAATTCCTACTGTATGTCCCTCTTGCAACAATTGAATCGCCTTTTTCAATGCCTGTCGATCCCCGGCTCCGCGCTTCACGGGAAATGCTCCCAGACTTCGCACCAAACCGCCAAGGACTGGGACGCGAAACAGCTCCGCCTTGGCCATAAAATGAACCTTTCGTTTTGTAGAGACTGCAAGGAGAGGGGGATCCAGATTACTGATATGATTACAACAAAAGACGACTGGACCTTTCTCAGGAATATGTTCCATTCCTGTGCTTTTAAACGGAAAAAGCAATTTCATCAAACATTTTACGATAACACGCATTAAACGATATAACATATTTTACTCCTTATCGCCCAATTTGTTACGGCACAGGTGCAATATCTTTTCGACAATTTCCGTAACTGAATGATGAGTCGAATCAATCAAAACAGCATCATCTGCCCGCTTCAATGGAGCAATATCGCGTGTTCGGTCATTCTCGTCACGTTTTTGAAGCTCAGCTTTTAATGTTTCCAATTCGACAGCCATCCCTTTGGCTTTCATTTCCTTATACCGGCGCAGCGCCCGCTCTTCAATGGAAGCAGTCAAAAAGACCTTGACATCGGCATGGGGCAACACGGTGGTCCCAATATCCCGTCCATCCATAACAACACTTTGCTGCTCGGCAAACTGCTGCTGTTTGCTGACGAGCACCCGGCGAACTTTTGGCATTTTTGCAATCATTGAAGCATACGAAGTAATTTCCGGGGTGCGAATCTCATCTTTTAACAGGTGATCATTTACACAAATACCTTCAGGAAGGAGAGCAAAGTCAAGCGATTCTGCCAACTGGGCAACCTCTTCCTCGTTTAATATATCAATATCGCCATGAAGCGCTTTCCATGCGATCGCCCGATACATGGCTCCTGTGTCAACATAGGTAATCCCCAAACAATCAGCAACTTTGCGTGCTACTGTACTTTTGCCTGCACCAGCAGGACCATCAATGGCTACCAAAAACCTTTTCATCAGTTCAATAAATCCTCCCCAAAACCGGGATAAAAAATAAAAGCAGGCGCAGCCTGCCCGATTGGAAATACTTTATTCGATTCCAAGTAAATTCCTCTCGACAAACTGGAACGCATTCTCATAACAACAATAATAACATATGTATTTCCTGTTCAAGTTAAAACATGAAATTCGAGTAAAATGGCACCAAGATTATAATAGAAGAAACCTGTTTAAAGGATAACATAATTTTGTAATTGGTGCAATGAAAACAATTAAATGGGCCGATATTATTATATCAACCCATTTAAAAGTTTAAACAAATATTTAAATTTGGTCTGCATCTGCTTTTTCGATCCGGTCGATATACTCTTCATCCCCGTTATTTGCATTAATGAATACACGATACTGGGTTCCCTTGATTGTACCCATAAACTCATAACACAATACCGGTTGACCAGCCTGGTTATAAATAATAGCCAGACCGCTTTTTTGCACTTCAAGGCGGGGACTCAATTTCTTCCTGGCTTCTTCCAGGGTCAGTTCCGGTTTTGTTTTGGACAAAGGGAAATTGTTGAATACATATTCATCTGCTTGCAAACCCATGATTTCCCCATTATCCAGCGCAACCTTTACAGCGAGTGTCTGCGGATAGACTGAGACTCCATTTACCCGATGGACAAATGTATAGGAAACAATATTGGCGGTTTCATCATAAGCGATCGGTTCCATATCCTTGTAGCCGATCCGTTCCAGAAAACGGTCTGCTTTCTGCAATGCCTGATTCAAGTGCAGCTGTTTTTTCTTGACAGGGCGATCAAACACCATCCAGACGATATGACCGCCTTTGGCAGTAAGTTCCGTCTGAACTGCCGTATTGCCGGCTCCGGTATATCGGACACTGATTGTCTCATACTCTCCGTTTTTGTTGTGTTCTGCTTTCATTCCCCGGGTTGATTCTTTTCCAAAGGCTTTGGCTACAATTTGTTTGGCCTGTTCCAGGGAGATTTTTTTGCCGGAAATATTTTTGGCCCGTTCACGGTTTCGAACTTCCATATTGTTTACGGTGGGGCCCCAGTCAACTTCCGGAAACTCCTGCACTTTCTGGTTGACCGTTTTAAAACCGTCAATTATCGTATTATCCATCTTTTTGTCTTCTGTAGCAATCGCCAACTCCACATCCATCCAGCGCAGATTTTTGTCCAAAACCCTGTGCTGAACCGTTTGCATCTCCCTGTTAATATTCCTGGCCTGTTCATACAGTGTTTCGAGGGTCTTTCTCTCTTTTTCCGTCAATGGTTCTTTATGAAAATCACGCACACCAACATTGTAAGCAAAACGTCCCACTTTCGACAGGTATTTTTCTGCCTGGTCAAACGGAACAAGCGTCAGCGGCAATTGGCCAATATCATTTTGTGCGGAATAGGCAAGCCGCCAGACATTGGTCATCGAAGCAGCCATTTGCTTTGGTGAATTCATGGCCAGCGATTTTCCCAATTCTCCCTGCAAACGCTCCAGGTGCTCGTTAAAATCATGAAAAGCTCTTTGATACGAGTTTTCTGCTTTAATCAAAATGGCATTTTTGTCCTGATATTCTTGGTATCCCCACGCTGCAGCACCCACCAGTGCAACCAGCGTTATTGGAAACAAGATAGCTGCCACTCTCTTGTACATGGCATCACGTCTCCTTTTATTCGCAGAAAATATGTTTTCCTATTTTCTTTTTTTGGGGCCGGGACCAGATCCATTTGGAGGTCGCAGTACTCGGATTAAAGTAATATATACATCCTTCTGCAGGATCCCAGCCATTAATAGCATCCATGACAGCTTTGCGGGATGTCTCGTCCGGAGTCATCCAGATCTGGCCGTCAGCTACCGCTGTAAATGCACCAGGTTGAAATATGACACCTGAGACAGTATCAGGAAATTTCTCGTTTTCAATCCGGTTCAATATAACGGCGGCAATGGCTACTTGCCCCACATATGGCTCCCCCCGTGCTTCTCCGTAAACTGCCTGGCTCATAAGGCGTATCTCATTTTCGCTGAATCCTCCACTGCTTCGGCCTGCGTTTGCAGCCTCTGCCTTCCCCGGAACTCCTGAACCCGAACAAAAAAAGAGCAAACATATAAGAACAATCCCAACCTTTTTCACTGTTCTGTCCTCCGCTTCCTATTTCTTTGCATAGTTTGAACTCCCAATCGGTAAATTATGCAAAAAGCCCGTATCTTCCCTGTGTTATCATTTTGTCGGGCATTTGAGTCTTTGATTAATCATTTTCAATCAGGACAAAGGTTAACGAACAGAAAGGATATGAAGTTCATGAGGCAAAAAGTGGTTGTCCTTACGACCGGTGGAACGATCGAAATGACTAGTGTCAGTGAAGCAGAGGGGATCAAGATACAGGATTCGCACATATTGCAGGAAACTCTCCCTTTACTTGACCAATATGCCGAAATTGAAATGGAACATTTGTTCAATCTGCCAAGCCCGCATATCACACCTGATGAAATGGAGCACATCGCCAGGAGGATAGAAAAATACCTGTCGATGGAAAAAGTCAAAGGGATTGTCATCACCCACGGTACGGATACTTTGGAGGAAACAGCCTATTTTTTGCATTTGGTCCTTCCCCGGACAAAACCGGTTGTGGTTACGGGTGCCATGCGAAGCCACAATGAGTTGGGCGCAGACGGCCCTTACAATCTGGTCAATGCCGTCCGGGTTGCCGCTCACGACCAGGCCGGAAACAGGGGAACACTTGTTGTATTTCATGACGAAATCCATTCAGCCCGAACGGTTACCAAATCACATACGAGCAATGTTGCCGCATTTCAGTCGCCTGGTTCAGGACCTTTGGGAATGATTACAAAAAAGAAAATAATCTTTCACAGAGAAACGTTTGATGAAAAAAAGCTTCCTCTGGTTGTGCCTTCCCGTCAAGTGGCATTGATCAAAACAGCTTCGGGAATGGACGGCTCCATGATTGAATGGGCACTTGCCCGAAAGATGGGCGGAATCGTGATAGAGGCGCTGGGTCAGGGAAATGTGCCGCCGGCCATGTTGCCGGGGATCCGGAAAGCGCTTGCTCACCATATTCCTGTTGTATTGGTATCCCGTTGTTTTGACGGTTTTGTCCAGGGTACCTACGGATATGAAGGCGGGGGAAAACAATTGAAAGAAATGGGAGTCATTTTCAGCAACGGCATCAATGGTCAAAAAGCCAGAATCAAACTGATGCTTGCTTTGGAACTGACATCCGATCGACAGAGGCTGGAGGAAATTTTCCAGATTTAGTCACCTGTTTTTGTGTAGTCGGGCAGCCATCAAATGATTTTATTCTCTTTTAACCACAATCATCATGCACTTATTATCAATGAGAAGTTTCTTTTCGGGAAAAGAGCGGTGTGAGGCAGCGCCTGGCAAAATAAAATGACTTCCGCAAATGATCAACAGAAAAGCATTTGGCAGGAAGACAACATTTGAAACGGATGTCACAAATGTCCCTGTAGCTTCTTGCAAGGGAACGGTTTTTCCGTTTAAGCAAAAATCCCCCAAAAACGGGGGATATGCATTTAACAGGTTTTCTGTTTTTCCTTTTTCTTCAAATCTTTCGCGATCAAACGACCGTGATATCTGCCATTTTCAATAAAAATCTTTGATGAATCATGTCCTGCTGCCACTACCCCGGCCAAATACAAGCCCGGGACAGTCGTTTCCATTGCTTCCGAACAGACAGGCGCTCCCGTATCCGACATGATTTCTCCGCCCAATTGCTCAACAAATGAAACATCCGGCCGGTAACCGGTCATTGCAAAAATTGCATCTGCAGGAATTACCGTTTTTTCACCATTTTTGTCCTGGATAATCACCGAATCAGGCAAGATCTCAACAACTTCCGAATCCCAATGCATTTGAATCCGTTTCTTTTCAATCGCCCCTTCTATCAGGGGAAGTATCCAGGGCTTTACACTTTTATCAAATGCCCGCTTGCGATTTACCATTGTAACCCTGGCACCTGCCCGATACAAATCCAGGGCAACATCTATTGCTGAGTTGCCTCCACCGATCACAACCGTATCCTGGCCGGCATGAGGGTGGGCATCATGGTAATAATGGTAGACATGAGGTGAATTTTCGCCTGGAATCTGCATATAAAGCGGATTGTCATAATAGCCGGTTGCCAGAATCACGAATTTGGCGGGATATTGGTAATGATTCCCTTTCTTTTCCGTTTTGACAATAAATCCTGTACCTTTTCTGACGATCTCAACCACTTTTTCATAGGTATGAATGTTTAACTGATGATGCTTGACCACAGCTCGATAATAAGCCAGTGCTTCGTTTCGGGTCGGTTTTTCATGTACGGATGTAAAAGGGACTCCTCCAATTTCCAATTTATCCGTTGAACTGAAAAAGATCATGTTTAAAGGATAATGATACACAGAATTAACGAGGCATCCTTTTTCAATAACAAGAGGTTCAAAGCCTTCCTGCTTCAGTTCGATTGCCGCGGAAATACCACATGGGCCCGCACCGACAATTATCACATCTGACATAAGATATACCCCCTCCATGGATGCAAAAGAAGAACACCCTTGTATTAGAGTGTTCTTCCAGACCAATGTTTATTATACTATACCCAGCCGCGAAAACGGGAGGCTTCCGCCATTTTTCTGACACCAACCATATAAGCGGCCAGGCGCATGTCAACATTGCGGGATTGTGCTGTTCGATAGACATTGTCAAATGCTTGCACCATAATTTCTTCCAGTTTCCGTTCGACTTCCTCTTCGGTCCAGTAATATCCCTGGTTGTTTTGTACCCACTCGAAGTAGGAAACCGTCACCCCGCCAGAACTTGCCAAAATATCCGGAACCAGCAGGATGCCGCGTTCCTGAAGAATTTTGGTTGCACCCAGGGTTGTGGGACCATTTGCTGCTTCTACAACAATATCAGCTTTGATGCGATGGGCATTTTCTGATGTAATCTGATTTTGGACAGCGGCTGGCACTAAAATGTCACAGTCGAGTTCAAGGAGTTCCTTGTTTGAAATCGTGTCTTTGAACAGCTTGGTAACCGTTCCGAACGAATCACGGCGATCCAGCAAATAATCAATGTCCAGACCGTCCGGATCATAAAGTCCGCCGTAAACATCCGAAATACCGACAACCTTGGCGCCGGCATCATGCATGAATTTGGCCAGAAAACTTCCTGCGTTTCCAAATCCCTGGATAACAATACGCGCATTTTTCAAATCAATATTCCGTTTTCTGGCCGCTTCCCGAATCATAATGGTAACCCCTTTGGCCGTAGCGGTTTCTCTTCCGCGTGAACCGCCAAGCACCAGAGGTTTGCCCGTAATAAATCCTGGCGAATCAAACTCGCGAATCTGGCTGTACTCATCCATCATCCAGGCCATGATTTGGGAGTTGGTATATACATCCGGTGCGGGAATATCTTTCGCCGGCCCGACAATTTGACTGATAGCCCTTACATATCCGCGCGACAAAGATTCCAGTTCACGAAATGACATATTACGAGGATCACAAATAATTCCGCCTTTGCCTCCGCCATAGGGAAGGTCAACAATGCCTGCTTTCAAACTCATCCAGATTGATAGCGCTTTCACTTCAGCTTCAGTAACATCGGGGTGAAAACGGACTCCACCCTTTGTCGGGCCAACGGCATCATTATGCTGGGCGCGATAGCCTGTAAATACCTTGACAGATCCGTCATCCATTTTTACCGGAATCCGAACCGTCAATACCCGCAATGGTTCTTTAAGCAATTCATAAACTGCTTCCGGATAACCCAATTTTTCCAATGCTTTTTTAATAACAATTTGTGTAGAAACCAGAATATCCAAGTTCTCCTTTTCATTGGATTGATTACCTGCTGCAACTGACTGTTGTTCCATCCTGACCACCTCAGAAAAATTACTACTTTCATTCCCTTTCAACATTTTCCAGTATACAATAAACACCAAAAGAACTAAACGACGAAAAACCTCACTCCAACTGTATTAAAATAAGTAAAACTGACTAGACGGAAAGGAACCAGGCAAAATGTCCGAAATACAACATATCTTGTACGTTTTCGCCCACCCGGATGATGAAACATTCTGTTGCGGGGGCACAATCTGTCATTTCCACCAACTGGGAATGAACCAGACCCTGTTTTGTGCAACACATGGAGAAGCTGGAAAAACAGGGAATCCTCCACTATGCACTCAGGCAGAGTTGGGCACTGTACGGCTGCAAGAATTGCAAACGGCCTTGTCAATTCTGGGAATGGATCAGCTCGTAATAAAGAACTGGGGTGACGGCCGCCTGTCTCAACAACCTTTTACGTCCATCGTCAAGCAATTGCAATCCGTCATGGAAGATATTCGCCCCGATCTGGTTATCACCTTCCCGCCATCAGGTATATCGGGCCATCCCGATCACAAAATCATCCAAAAAGCAACAGTTGCAGCAATACAGAAAATTTCATTCCCTACCAAACTTTACTATATTGTTATTCCTGAATCAATTGCCCGATTTTACCCTGTCCCCATTTTATCTGCACCGGATGAATACGTATCCAAAAAAATCGATGTAACCCCTTACCATCAAAAAATCGCACAAGCCCTTTCAGCTCACAAAACTCAACACCTTTCTGTAGAGAGAGTTTTCCCGGGAGTTTTATCCGGGCGTACCGGCCAATTGCGTAAATATGAAT
>JBAVDL010000180.1:0-12946 GCA_049587175.1 Thermoactinomyces sp. | reverse complement strand
TTTACACACCGTCCTGATATGAAACGGTTTCCTGCTGGTTTCCAATCCACATTTCTCCATCTTCCCAATGTTCCTTTTTCCAGATCGGAACCATTTCCTTAATCCGTTCAATAGCGTAACGATTGGCTTGATAGGCATCGGCACGGTGAGGTGTCGAAACAGCAATCACAACGGCTACATCCATTATCTCAAGCCGGCCCACCCGATGAACGATTGCCACCTTTGCTCCGGAAAACTGCTCCCGGATTTCCTGTCCGATTTGTTCCAGTTTTTTTCTGGCCATCGTCTCATAGGCTTCATACTCCAGATATAACGTTTTTCTTCCATTCGTCAATTCTCTCACCGTACCGGCAAATGTAACAATGGCCCCTGAATTGCGATCAGCAACTTCATTGATGACTCCGGTTATATCAATTGGTTCCCGGACAATGGAAAACATACGCTCCCCCCTTTACATCCGCAATAATCCGATCCAGATAGCTGTCCTGATCCGGAATATAGTAACAGGATGCAAGATTTTTATTAAAACTGAAGGCAGCCTGAACACCAGGCAGCTGAAGCAGCTTTGCATCTTTTTCATCACGCAGGCAGATAAATTTGGGGAAAGGGTATTGCTTGTAGCCTTCCAGCAATAGAATATCAACAGGAAAAAATGTATACAGCCTGATCAATTCTTTCAGGCTCCAGTCCTTATTATAATTTGCCGTCAACAGCAATATTCCGTCCCCTTCCACTCCGGCAACAAGTGAACCTGCTTCAGCATGACGGGTTGAATCGGTCCGGGGCGGAATTACGGGTTTCCCCCCGTGTCCATGATGCTTCAGCGTGCCAACGCGAAATCCCCGGCTCGTCAGTTCTTTCACAAGGATCTCCACAAGTGTTGTTTTTCCGCTATTTTGATAACCCGCAATCTGCAAAACCTGCATCCCACTCAGGCACTCCTTCTTCATCTTCAAGCATCAGAACATCCACCCTGGATCCCTTCTTAAACCCGCTCGAACCACCGGGCAACATAATGAGACAGTTGGCTTCAATTAACGAAGAAACAATATTGGACTTGTCGGTTCTGACCGGAACAGCCTGCAAGACTTCTCCATCATGAAAGAGTCTGGCACGAATAAAACGGGTAAACGGATTTGCTTTTGGAAAATCTTTTCCCAATACAGCCCGGATTTTTTTGGCATAAACATTTTTTCGCCCAAGCAGCGCCCGAATATAGGGCCTGACATACAACTCAAACCCGACATAGCAGGCTGAAGGATTTCCGGACAATCCAAACAGAATTTTTCCGTCTGAGCAAGCACTCGAAGTAACACTTCCGGGGCGCATGGCCACTTTGTCAAACAAAAGCCTGGCTCCCAACTTTTCATAGACTTGCGGAATATAGTCAAAATCGCCTACAGAGACCCCTCCTGTCGTAATGACAAGATCCGCTTCTGCCAGAGCCTGACAAACAGCCCGGAACGTGTTGCAAAAATCATCGTTGACCAAACGGTAATAAGTAACCTGGCCTCCGGCACGAAGCACTTGCCCCCTTAACATATGGGCATTGCTGTTGCGAATTTTTCCTTTGGCGAGCGGTTCGTCTGTCTCCAGCAATTCGGTGCCTGTTGCAATAATCGCTACTTCAGGCTTTTTTGCCACAGGGACTTTTTGATAACCAAACGTGGCAAGAGTCGCCATCACTCCCGGATTGATTCTTGTGCCTCTTTGCGCCAGAACTTCTCCCTTTTTCATATCTTCGCCAATTTGGACAATATTTTCTCCATCGCTTACCTTCCGCTTGATCTGTACATATTTTTTGCCATTTTTTTCGGTCTCTTTCGTGAGTTCAACCATGATGACAGCCGTGGCACCATCAGGAATGGCCGCTCCGGTCATGATTTTTACTGCCTGATTTGGCCTCAATTCAGCGTCCCAGGTCATTCCAGCTCCAATTGTCCCCATGACTTCCAAATATACGGGATGATCCGAACTTGCCTGTTCGGTTGCAGAAGCCACAATCGCATATCCGTCATAGGGTGACCGTTTAAACCACGGAACATCGGCGGTGGCTACAAGATCTTCAGCCAGGGTTCTATGGTAACATTCCTCAATGGATACATATTCCTTGACACTTTGCTGCGGCCGCTCCATAATTTTTTGGATGGCCTCCTCCACTTTGATCGGCTTTCTCATTCTGTTCCATCCCTTCCAGTCCCCGCTTGCCCCCTGTCAGCAGGGAAAATTGTCGGGCTGTTCGGTCAGACGCCCTCACCCATTTTCTTGAGTACCCGTTATTTTGCATAATTTTGTAAATTCTTCCCTGGTGTTTACATTGTAAAACCATTTTTCCTCTGCAAATTCTGCCTCCAGGACTGCACAATCTTCAAGAAACCGCTGCATACCCAGTTCCCGGTTATCCAGTTTGGACCGGATTTTCTCCTTTACCCGGCGATGGTATACAGCAAACAGGGGTTGGCGCTGTCCATGCAGTCGGGAGCAAATGACATCCCATTTCTCATCCTGACAGGACTGCAGTTTTTTTACCGCCTGCTGCTCAATCCACGGCATATCACACGGCAAAACAACGTACCATCTTGATACCACGTGAGTCATGGCTGAAAAAATACCGGCCAGCGGCCCCAGTCCCCGATATTTTTCCAAATCCGTTATGATTTGGACTTGTTCGGTACGGGGAAGCCTGCCCACCAGATCAGGACGGGTGACCATAATTGTTTTATCAAGATGCACCAATGCATCCACACTGTATAAAACAAATGCTTTCCCGTCTTTGCGGGCAATCGGCTTTTCTTCGCCGTACCGGCGTGACTGTCCGCCTGCCAGAACCACGCCTGTACTCTCCATCATTGCCTGTGAAGCTCCCAAACAATATGCCTGATTTCCGGCAAGATCAACTTCTCCATGGCAAGGCGCACGGCATTTGCCGATCCGGGCATGCAAAACAGTGCCTTCCGGCCAACAGTACCGGCCACAGCCCTGCTTAACATGGAAGCACTGCCAATCTCCTGGTAACTTAAATAGCGAAACAGTTCCCCAAAACCAACCATCTCTTTGTCAAGCATGTTCTTTACCGTTTCTGCTGTGACATCCCGTTTTGTAAATCCCGTCCCGCCATTCAGCAATACAACATTTACTTCATCGGCTGCAGAAAAAATGGCAGCCCGGATTTCAGCCGCATCATCCTTGGCAACAACATAATCTGCCACTTTGATCTGTT
Organism: Thermoactinomyces sp.; assembly: GCA_049587175.1. Taxonomy (GTDB): domain Bacteria; phylum Bacillota; class Bacilli; order Thermoactinomycetales; family Thermoactinomycetaceae; genus Thermoactinomyces. The sequence continues at coordinate 9,726 of JBAVDL010000180.1, read as the reverse complement.
CGTTTTCCAGCAAACGGATAATCAGGCTGCCGCTTTTATCATTTTCCGGTGTACGTGTGTCTGATACTGTGATTACCTGGCAACAAACCGGGACGTTTGCAGCCTGCTGTCTATGTTCTTTCATGCCCATTCCTGTTCACCTACCCGCCAATATAAGACATTTCAATCCGTTTTCCGTTCATCGTCGGATTCTTGCCTCGTAATTCAGAATATTTGTCATCCCGCTTTTGCCAAATCCTTTTTATTTGCGAGACCAACTCTTCATCGCTGTCCCCGTGGCGCATGCCCGACAAAAGATCAATACCTTTATCTGCAAACAAGCAGGTATAGATTTTCCCGTCTGCTGACAGCCTGAGTCGTGTGCAATCGGAGCAAAACGGCTGTGAAACAGATGAAATAATCCCCACTTCAACATCCGTTCCCACATAACGGTACCGACTGGCTACCTCGCCTTTATACTTTCTTTCTAACGGTTCCAAAGGCATTTCACGGGAAATACGGTTTAAGATCTCCTGACCGGTTACAACATCATCCAGCTTCCAGCCATTCAATGTTCCAACATCCATAAATTCGATAAACCGCAGGGTTACTTTTTTTTCTTTGAAGTAGCGGGCCATCGGCAAAATTTCCTTGTCATTCGTCCCTTTTTTCACTACCATGTTCACTTTTACCTTTAATCCCTGTCGAAGTGCCTCGTCAATTCCTTGCAAAACGGATTTCGCTGTGGCTCCAACCCCGTTGATTGCTGAAAAAACTTCTTCATCCAGCGCATCCAGACTGACATTGACGCGATTCATTCCCGCATGTTTCAAACGCCCCGCAAACTGTTTCAGGAGTGATCCGTTGGTAGTCAGCGAAATGTCTTCAAGTCCGTCTATTTTGTGTAACATCAAAACCAGCCGGTCAATATCTCTTCTCAGCAAGGGTTCACCGCCTGTCAAACGGATTTTGCGTATACCCAGGGAAACAAAAATCCTGGCCAGGCGGGTTATTTCTTCAAAGGTCATTAATCCCGATTTATCCATAAAACAGTATTTTTTTCCATTGGTTTCCGGCATGCAGTATACACAACGGAAATTGCAACGGTCCGTAACCGAAATTCTCAAATCCAGCAACGGACGATTGAAAGTATCTGTCAGCATTTTTCATACCTTTTCCATTTGACTTCTAATTACACAATATGATGCAAGACCTGAACAAGATGTGATAAACATCACCTTTTAAACGGTTTGTAATATTATTCACTTGACAGGATCCGATGCTCTCCGGGAAATCGCTTCATTTTGCAGTACCCGTCCACGCCAAGATAAAAGTATGATTACCGCAAAAAAAATATTCCATTCCGAACGCCCCGGTACACGGTTCGTGCTCAGCATATCTTTCCCGATGCTCTCAATAGAGGTTTTTGCTGACTGAATAAAACAGGAAAGCAAACCGCCAGGGAAGCGATAACAGATCCGTGTTCGTAAATAAAACAATGGCAATTCCCGGTTGGTCCCCGAGAAAACTTCCGATCGCATTTTGCCTTCCAAACCATAAAAGCAAATAATAACCGGGAACAATCGGGGGAAAACGATGGGATACATCCAGTACAATTGCAGCAGCGATTTTACATGACATATAAAGCGGGAAGCAATTGACATTAGCCGGCCAAAAAGATCATAAATGATCCCGAATATAACACAAAAAGCGGCTGACAAGATTTCAGCCGCTTTATCTTTTACAATGTATACCCGTGTTTATTTGCCCCAACAAAACAATTTTCCAAGCAGAGACGGCAGACCGGCAACCTGTTTTTCTCACATCAAGCGGTACATTTGCGCAAAAGCAAGTACTACTTGACGGCTTCTTTCTTTGCCTGATCCTGATTTTCAAGGGATGTAACCAAAACCTCACGCGGTTTGCTTCCCTCATAAGGCCCGACAATTCCCTTGGCCTCAAGAAGATCGATCAAACGGGCTGCCCGTGTATAGCCGATGCGCAGGCGCCGCTGCAACAAAGAGACCGATGCTGTCTGCGCTTCTACCACCAGTTCCATAGCCCGTGGGAACAGTTCATCATCCACTTCCGGCTTTTGCTGTTCGGGGGCATTTGGAATCATTTCTTCCTGATATTCCGGTTCCTGCTGCTCCTTTACAAATTTGACGACAGCTTCCACTTCTTCATCGGTAACAAAAGCCCCCTGAATCCGGGTTGGCTTGGATGCTCCTGTTGGCAAATACAGCATATCGCCGCGCCCAAGCAATTTTTCCGCGCCTCCCATATCCAGTATGGTACGGGAATCCGCTTGTGACGAAACCGCAAACGCAATCCGGGTCGGGATATTCGCTTTAATGACTCCTGTTATAACATCCACAGACGGCCGCTGCGTAGCGATAATCAGGTGAATTCCCGCAGCCCTGGCCATTTGGGCCAGCCGGCAGATCGCATCTTCTACATCAGACGGAGCAACCATCATCAAGTCAGCCAGTTCGTCAACGATCACCACGATATATGGTAACGGATCCAGATCTTTCAATTTTTTCGTCTTGATCAGCAGATTGAAGCGTTCAATATCACGGGCGCCATGCTTGGCAAACATCTCATAACGCTTTTCCATTTCCGCAACCACTTTTTTCAGGGCAATTGCCGCCTTGCGGGGATCTGTTACAACCGGAACCAGCAAATGGGGAATTCCGTTATAGATATTTAATTCAACCATTTTAGGATCGATCATCATCAATTTGACTTCATCCGGCCGGGCTTTGTACAGCAAGCTGATAATTATGGCGTTGATACAGACACTTTTCCCTGAGCCGGTTGCACCGGCAACCAGGAGATGAGGCATTTTGGAAAGATTGTCAATGATAGGTTTGCCGTAAATATCCCTGCCCAGCGCAATACTCAGTTTGGATTCGGCCCCGAGATAATCGTTGCTTTCCAGAACATCACGCAAACAAACAACCGCCACCTCGGAGTTGGGGATTTCAATTCCCACTGCCGATTTTCCGGGAATGGGCGCTTCAATGCGGATATCCTTGGCCGCCAGCGCCAGCGCAATATCATCTGCCAGGTTAACAATCCGGCTCACTTTGACACCTTTTTCCGGCTGAATTTCATAGCGCGTTACCGCCGGACCGCGATGAATTTCACCAACTGTGGCATCGACGCCAAAGCTTTTCAATTTATCTTTCAAAACTTCAGCTTTTGCTTTATCCTGCAAATCCTCCTGCTCTTTTCCCTGTCTCTTCCTGGCCGTCTTTAACAGCACCGTTGGCGGTAACACATAGTTTTCCATGTTGGAACGGGAATGGGTATTAAATTTTACAACGATCGGCTCCTCTTCCTGCTGTTTGGCCTCGGACCGGCTTCTGGTCCGTGTGTCAGGCGTTTCCTGATCCAGGCGCAATCTCAATTGCTGTTGGGTATTCCTGTTTTCTTCATCTGCCGGATACACCAGATCTTCAAAATCATAGATGACCGGATTCACCTTTTCCTGACTGTCCTGTTGATCAGCAGCCATTTTCTTTCTTCTTTTCCGCTTCTGTTTTTTCTCTTTTTGCTGATACTGGTGTTTAACCCAGGATACCAGCCAAGCCTTTGCTTTTTTCTTCAGTTCTTTAAGCAGGCTTTTGATTCGGGAAAGAATCTTCCCGTATGTATAATTGGCTATCAATAAAAAACCGCTCAATACCAAAGCCCCCAGCACAATCAAAGTGCCAACATCGTCAAACAGAAAATGGAGCAGGGCATAGGAAAAAGCACCAATCATCCCGCTCCCGATATCCATCGGCAACCGGGATTTTCGTTCCTCAAGCAACAGGTACCATGTATGATCAATTATACCTGCATTGGCATCAAAGGTTTTGAAGGTCAAATAGTGATTGAAAGTCAGCAGGGCAATCAGGACAAGTACGATGCCTGTCCATCTGGAAGACCATTTTGAAGGCCATTTTTGATTGGCCATTATGTAGATGGCCAGCCAGATTCCGATCAGCGGAACAATAAAATCCCACGTCCCCACAATAAAGCGGGACAGATAGGTCAGGTTTCTTCCAATTGCCCCGTAACTGGCAATGGTTATAAAAGACAGGGACAAAATAACAATCCCGTAAATTTCAAACATGATTTCATTTTTTGTCTCGTTGGCTTGTTTTTTCTTTCTCTTCTTTTTTGTCATTGGAACCACCTTTTCAACCATCCGTCAAGGCTTATTATAACATGGAAATTCCAACCAGTTTAGTTTTGCCCGAATTTTTTACACAGCAACTTCCGCAAAAACACAAAGTTTTCTTTTTTTAAGTTTCAGGATGCAAGGAATTTTCCCTTCCGGCTTTAACACAAAAAGGTTTCATGCCCGAAAGCCTGAAAAAACCGCTGTCCAAACAGCGGTTTTTTCGTATATTCCTGAAACAGTGTTTTACTCTGCAATGGATGGTATATGCCTGATTTTATTTCCGGGCTGAAAACGGGGATCCAAATAATGGGCAGGATCGGCACTTAACACGCGGACTATGGTTCCTTCCTGATCATTTCCTTTGTGAATAAGCATGTTTACACCCTGAACCTGGACCTCTTGCAATGCCAACCCGTCTGCATTGTAATATGCCAATTCAATGGGAATCGCTGAATAGTATATCATTGCAAGATTTCCTCCTTTTTCTGGGATTTGACCATTCTGTTCAATTCAGCCAATGCGTCGGAAATACCGCCAACCTCATCAATCAACCCATATTCGACGGCATCTTTCCCAATCACATTGGTTCCGATATCCCGTGCCAAATCCCCGGTACGAAACATAAGTTCGCGAAACTTTTCTTCCGAGATGCCCGAATGGCTGGCAACAAAACGGGTTACCCGATCCTGCATCTTTTCCAGGTATTCAAAGGTCTGCGGCACGCCGATTACCAATCCGCTCAATCTTACCGGATGAATGGTCATGGTGGCTGTTTCGGCAATAAAGGATTTATCCGCTGCAACAGCAATCGGAACCCCTATGCTGTGACCTCCTCCCAGAACGATCGAAACAGTCGGCTTGTTCATGGTTGCAATCATCTCGGCAATGGCCAGTCCAGCTTCTACATCGCCGCCAACGGTATTCAGTACAATAACCATTCCTTCAATTTTGGGATTTTGTTCTACAGCAATGATTTGCGGAATCACATGTTCATATTTGGTTGTTTTATTTTGCGGGGGCATTACCAGATGTCCTTCAATTTGCCCAATAATGCTCAAGCAAAAAATATTGCTTTCCAGTTGGGGAACATTGGTTTGTCCAAGTTGCTGAATCATTTGGGCAGCCACATTTTTCTTTTTCTGTTCTTCATTTTCCGGATGTTTCGGGGCAGATTCTTGGATGCGTTCTTTCACGGACTCACTCCTCCTTAAATTTCTACCCCTTAGTATGTACAAATATCCACCGGTTATTTGAAGCCCATCAGAAAATGACTCCCGATCATTCCTGTCCGATTATGGCAACTTCCTCAAATTCCCCGCTTTTTCCGCAGAAGCCAATACCTTTTCCAGGCTGCTTTGGACAGAAGCCTGAACAACTGCCGCATAGGCCCCTTCTACCAATGGAGCATCAGCTACCCGGATAAGTTTATCCGGCCCCAGCATTTCAATCGCCATTTCTATCGATAAGGAGGCACTTCCAAAATCAAATAAAATGATTACACCCTGATCGGAATATACGGATTCAATCGCTTTCATGATTTTTTGCATACTTGTACCCAGTTCGCCTTCCTCGGTTCCGCCGGCTATGGCAACCGGAACCTGCCCTTGCACCTGGCTCAGAAATTCCGCCAACCCTTCAACCATTTTTTCACTATGGGAAACAAGAACCACTCCAACATAACTCATGACTCTTCTCCTTTTTGAAATTCATTGGCTAATGTTTGAAAGAGATAGCAGGATGAGACCGCGCCTGGATCCACATGACCGATTGATCGTTCCCCCAAAAACGATGCACGTCCTTTTCTGGCCTGCAATGCCTTTGTTTTTTCCATCGATTGTTCGGCAATATCCTTTACTTTTTGCCAGGAAAGATCCGGTCCGGCCTGAACCATATAATTCACAACCGGTTCCCAAACGTCAATCATGGTCTTGTCGCCCGGCTCTGCTTTTCCTCTCATTTTAAGACCGTTCAGGGCTTCTGTGAGCGCCAGTCCCCATTCCTGCAAGGACAACACCTTTTTTCCTTTACAAACTGCGGCCATTTTCAGGAATGCCGTGCCGTACAACGGGCCCGATGCACCACCCACTTTGCTGAGCAATGCAAGGGAAACACGTTGAAACAGAGCACCAATCTCATCGTCTTCTGTCTCTTTGAGCAACTGCTCAACTTCCCTGAATCCCCGTGCCATATTAATTCCGTGGTCGCCATCACCAATTGCCTGGTCATAAAGAGACAGTTCTTCCTGTTTTTCCTGGATCAACTGACTGAGATGAACCAGCCAGTTCTTTATTTGCCGGCAAGTCAATTCCATGTCTTTCCCTCCTTATGCCTGAACCCATGCTGCCGTGTTTGCCGGTGCTTCCAACCCTTTAACCAATTCATCATCCAGCCGGAGCAGGGTAAGGGAACAACCGGCCATTTCCAGAGAAGTCATAAACTCACCAACATGTGTGGAGAATATACGAATTCCTTTTTCTTGCAAACATTGCGATACCTTTCTGTTTAAAATATACAGTTCCATTTGAGGCGTTGCTCCCAAACCATTAAGCAGGACAGACACCTGATCTCCTTGTTTGACGGCCAGATCCTCCAATAACCGGTCCAATAACCGGTCGGCAATTTCATCTGCCGGCATCAGGCCGGTTCTCATGATGCCGGGCTCACCGTGAATTCCCATTCCCATTTCCATTTCATTTTCGCCAATCGTAAAACCGGGTTTTCCCAGCGCCGGTACGGTACAGGGCGTTAATGCCACTCCCATACTGCGTACATGCTGCACGGTTTTTTCAGCAATCCGGTGAACTTCATCCAGGCTTGCTCCCGCTTCGGCCCAGGCTCCGGCAATTTTATGGACAAATATCGTGCCCGCAATTCCTCTTCGTTCCGGCCTGTTTTTCAGTGCCGCATCATCATTGACGATTACTTTTCTTACGGGGATTCCTTCCAACTCCGCCAATTCGGCGGCCATATCAAAATTCATGACATCGCCCGCATAATTTTTGATAACAAGCAGAACCCCCTTCCCGCCATTTGCCGCTCTGATTGCCTGCAAAATCTGGTCAGGAGAAGGAGAAGTAAACACTTCACCCAGAGCGGCAGCATCAAGCATGCCATTTCCCACATAACCCGCATGGGCCGGTTCATGACCGGAACCTCCACCGCTTACCAAACCTACTTTGCCTTTTACAGGAGCATTCTTGCGCACAATCACCGAAGAATTTGGCAACCTCTTTACCAGTCCGGGATGTGCAGCTGCCATTCCATCCAGCATCTCATCAACAACAGCATCAGGATGATTGATCAGTTTTTTCAATTTTATCTCTCCTTAAAGGCATCTTTAAAAATACTCAATTGGATGTTTCCTTTATTATATCGTAGCGGAAACGGAAGCTTCGGGAAATAATTGACCAAAGCAGCAAAGTAAATGTCAGTTATTTCCTTAACAATTTTATAATGAATTCATTTATAATAAATAGAAAGATGGTAACTTGATTTGCTTACAGGTTGCGATCTTTAGCAGTGGTTTTATGAATTTGTTCCCCGGATCTGAGAGGCCGTTCACACGGTCTCTTTTTTTTTGCCAGTTAAAATAAACACGACCTGACCAGAATGGATCTGAATGTGGTTCATTATCATAAACAATAAAGCCTGCCCCGCTGATTGGGACAGGCTTTTCATTTATTTTGCCAGGGTTTCTTCCCGACAAAATTCAGCAATTCTTTTCAAATGATGGAGATAATGATTTTTCAGCTGTTCAATCGTTTCCCGATAATAAAGGGGTTCGTGGTAACGAATCAGGGTTATCAGTTCACCATTTTGTACAAATAGACTGAAGTCCAGTTTGTACGGCCATTTTGTCAATGGATGAACCCCTTCACCGACTGGCATGTTTACGATGTCCATACCTTCTTTTTCAACATCCTGTACAAATTCCCCCTGGTAGTTAAAGTTTATCTCCGGTTTCAGGCTAAAGTCCAGCTCCTGCTTGTGGCGGGGATCGGTCAGGTATTTCAGGATTCCATAACCAATCCCTTTGTTGGGAACCTGACGCAATCTCTCCTTCACGTACGGAATCACATCGGCCGGACGATGACTGTCGATTTTAAAAACTACCGGATACATCGAAGTAAACCAGCCAATCGTGCGTGTCAGATCCACATCTTCGATGATTTCTTCCCGGCCATGCCCTTCCAGCTGAACCGCAACCGCACCGTATGTCCAGCTGTTCATCGTCATGACCAATGCTGACAGTAACAGGTCATTGATCTCTGTCTGATAGACGCGATGTGCCTGTGACAACAGGACACGGGTATACTCATGGTCGAGACGTCCCCATACCATTTCCACATGCTTGTTGGCATAATCAACATTTTGCCGTTTATCAACCGGAAGAGCCGGAACCTGCTCACGATCGGTCTGTTGCCAGTACGGGATCTCCCCTAACAGAGAAGGGCTGTTGGCATACGCATGCAGTTTTTCACTCCAGGTCCGAAATGAGGTTGTCTTTGGCGGAAGGTTAACCGGTTTCCCGTTTAACTGTTGCTGATAAGCCCTATACAGGTCTTCAGACAATATTCGCCACGACACCGCATCCATAACGAGATGGTGGATAATCAGCAGCAAATAATCCCCTTTTCCGGTATGGAAAATCCCTAACCGGATTAAAGGCCCGTCGTTAATGCAAATGGAACGGTGCAGGCGGGTTGCTTCTTTTTCCATGATTGCTGAAACATTTTCTTCTTCTTTTACGTCAAATTCACAGATTCTGAAATACTCACCCGCCAAACCGCGATTTACCGCCTGAATCCGATCTGCTTCCTGTTTAAAGGACATCCTCAAAGCATCATGATGGGCAACCAGTTCCTGAAAGACAGATTTCAGGATATTTGCATCCCATCCCTGTTCCCGGTGCAGAATAATGGCCATGTTCCATTGATCCGGATAATCCGTCTGTTCAAACAGCCAATGTTGAATCGGAGTCAAGGCAACTTCACCGGTTACCGCTTCTTCTTCAACTTCTTCAGTTGCTTTTTGAACATGAGGAGCCAGTTCCCTGATCGTTGGATATTGGAACAAATCCCTCAATCCCGCTTTCAAGCGATGAAGCTTCAAACGGGAAACGATTTGCATGGCCTTGATTGAATCTCCGCCAAGTTCGAAGAAATGATCCTGCACCCCGACGCGATCAACCTGCAAAACTTCTTGCCACAGCTGTGCAAGGATCTGTTCGGTTTGACCGGATGGAGCAACATACCTTGTCCCGGTATCCATTTGTGCCGGTTTGGGCAGACGTTTCTTGTCCACCTTTCCGTTTGCTGTCAGGGGAAGTGCTTCCATCTGCACAAAGTATCCCGGAATCATGTAGTCAGGCAATTCTTTACCCAAATGTTGACGCAGTTCATCAACAGTACATGGAGCTGACGGCACATAATAGGCGCATAGTTGAGGTTCTCCTGACAGGTCTTGCCGGGCTGTCACGATCGCTTCCTTTACAGAAGCATGTTCCAGCAAACACCTGGTTACTTCCCCCGGCTCAATCCGGTAACCGCGGATTTTTACCTGCTCATCAA
>JBAVDL010000179.1:0-22113 GCA_049587175.1 Thermoactinomyces sp. | reverse complement strand
TTCTTCCTTCAAGCCCTGGAAAATCTCTGCTGTCCCCGGCATGCTTTCCATCAGGGGTTGGCGTCTGTCCATACATGATTCCACAATTTCCCCAATTGGCTTTTCCAGATATTCTTTTTTGGATATACCGGCTACAGCAATAACTCTGTCCCGGTCACAGATTAATGTTGGAAAAAACATATTTTCATACAGCGCTTCCGCATATTCCTGGGCGAAATCCCCTAATTCCCCAATGGGAGAGTATTTTTTCAAAATAACTTCCCCATCACGATCCACAAAAATTTCCAGGGGATCTCCCTCTCGAATACGCAATGTCCGCCGAATTTCTTTAGGAATTACTACACGTCCCAGGTCGTCAATTCTGCGGACGATGCCGGTTGCTTTCATAAAATAATTTCCTCTCTTTCTTCATATATTTGTATGATTGCTGGTTGAAATTGCTTTATCGTGCATAGTATTGATCTTCTTCCAGATAATTATGCAAAGGTTATTTGCATAAAAAAAAAGCCCAGTGGGCTTTTTCAGGAAAAAACTGTTTTCTATATGATTATCCTTCCGTGTCAGAAAAGTCGTCAGGTCACGTCGTACCTTCCATTTTTTACTGGATCTGGACAGAGACGCGTTATTTTGCTTGTCTGATTTCTTTAGCCTTTCTGGGGAGCAGGAAGAAGTGATTTGAATGCCAGATTTTCTTTTACAACCTGTTCATAAACTTCCTGGCGTTTTTGCATTTTCACTTGCTCATCTGCTTTTTCAACCGGTCTTTTGCCACGATCCAGCACCTTTACGATGTGGAAACCGTAATCCGTCTTGATGGGATCACTCACTTTATTCAGGGGCAATTCTCTGCATGCTTTGGCAAATTCCGGAACAAACTGATCCGGTGTCCCTTCATAAATTCCGTTCGTCTGTTTTGAACCTGGATCATCCGTATACTCTTTTACCAGTTTGGAAAAGTCTTCACCGGAATCCAATTTTTTCTTTACTTCTTGTGCCCTTTTCTGTGCATCAGCGGCTGTCCGTTTGGGTTGATCTTGCTGGCTTCCATCATTTATTGCAACAAGGATATGCTGAACCTTTACGTAATCATAGGTTTGCCCTTTGAGTTGATCATCGTAATACTTGTTTACCCGATGATACTCCACAAAAAACTGCCGTAACTCTTCACTGGAGAATCCTTTGCCCTTGATGGCATCTTCCAGTGATTTGGGAGCATCTTTTTCCTGAGCCTGGGCAGCATTTCCCTTGATACTTTTATCCAGTTCTTTCAGGGTCTGTTCCGCCTGTTTGGCATACGAAGGACTGTTCTGAATTTGTGTTAACATATATTGGCGGGATGCATATTCCTTGGCCAATTCCACTTTCAATTCGGTATTGTCCTGAACCGAAGCAAGCATATATGCCAGCTGGGGGTCCAGAAAGGCAATGATATTGATATAACGGTTCAAATCCCCTTCAATCACTTTTCCTCCATTATATTCAGCTACCACCTTTTTGCTTGCAGTGCTCAGCGGCTTGAACTGCTGCATCTGATTCTGCCCGTTGTTAGCCTCTTCCTGCTTCTTTTCGCCACTGCATCCAACAATGGATACGGATAGTATCAACATCATTGCCAAAACGCCGGCGAACCATTTTTTAGTCAGTTGCATGTTGAACTGCTCCTTTCGGTTTGGGAACATCTTTATATTTTATCAGAAACTGTTCGATCATTTCTAATGCCTGTTTATTAGACAAATCTTTTGTTTTGAAAACAATCCCGATTTTTTCACCGGTTGAAAAACGGATTTTTCCCGGGAAATCCTGTGCAATCTGAAACAGCTTTTGTCCATCGATCTGCCTGGTCTGATCAGGATGTAATGTAATGACAATATCACCATTTTTCTGTCCGACCGATTCAATTTTGTAAGAAATGGCATATGCCTTGATTTTGGCAATTTTTAACAGCATCTGGACAGGCTCTGGCAAATCGCCAAACCGATCCTCGATTTCTTCCTCAAGATCACTGACTTCATCCAGAGAGGTTACCGCACGGATTTTTTTATACAGCTCAATTTTTTGTTTTTCATCACCGATATATTCACTTGGCAGGTAAGCATCGACACTCAGCTCGATAACCGGGTCAACTTTCTCCTCTTTCTTCTTGTCTCCCTTGATTTCTGCGATGGCTTCTTTCAGCATTTGGCTGTACAACTCAAACCCCACCGTTGCAATGTGCCCATGTTGTTCCGCACCCAAAATATTGCCGGCCCCCCGAATGGACAAATCACGCATGGCAATTTTGAAGCCGGAACCAAGTTCTGTAAACTCCTTGATCGCCTGCAGACGTTTCTCTGCCGTTTCAGACAACACCTTGTCCCGCTGGTAAGTAAAATACGCGTAAGCAATGCGGTTGGAGCGTCCCACACGTCCGCGCAACTGGTAAAGCTGGGACAGCCCCATTTTATCGGCATCATAAATAATCAGCGTATTTACGTTGGGAATGTCTACCCCCGTTTCAATAATGGTAGTGCTTACCAGCACATCATATTCACCGTCAAGGAAATCAAGCATCACCTTTTCCAGTTCCGATTCCGGCATTTGTCCATGAGCAACCGCAATCCGGGCTTCAGGAACAAGGAGCCGAATTTGTTCAGCCATCTGTTCGATGTTTTGCACCTGATTGTAAAGGAAGTAAACCTGTCCGCCCCGGGCCAGTTCCCGTTCAACGGCTTCCCGTACCAGTGCACCCGAATATTCGAGAACATAGGTCTGGACAGGGAACCGGTTTTCCGGAGGTGTTTCAATTACAGACAGATCGCGAACCCCCATCATGGCCATATGCAAGGTACGCGGAATCGGTGTTGCTGACAAAGTCAGAACATCAATATTATGCTTCAGCTTTTTGATTTTCTCCTTGTGCTTTACCCCGAAGCGCTGTTCTTCGTCGATTACAAGCAGTCCCAGATCCTTGAAGACAATATCCTTTGATAGAAGCCGGTGTGTTCCTATGACAATATCGACTGTTCCATTTTTCAAACCTTCTATTGTCTGTTTTTGCTGTTTGCGGGTACGGAACCGGCTTAACACATCAATTTGTACCGGGAAGTCAGCAAAGCGTTCCCGAAAAGTTTCATAATGCTGTTGGGCAAGTATGGTTGTTGGCACCAGGACAGCTACCTGCTTTCCGTCCATGGTTGCTTTAAATGTGGCACGAATGGCTACTTCCGTTTTCCCGTATCCCACATCTCCGCATAACAGACGATCCATAGGCTGGCTTTTTTCCATATCCTTCTTTATTTCTTCGACGGACCGAAGTTGGTCAGGCGTCTCCTCATAAGGAAACATGGCTTCAAATTCTTTCTGGTAAGGTGTATCTTTGGAGAAGCTGTACCCTTTAGCATATTGCCTTTTCGCATATAATTCTATCAAATCCTGGGCAATATCCTGAACCGACGAACGCACTTTATTCTTGACTTTGCTCCATTCACTTCCACCCAAACTGTAAATTTTGGGAGCTTTTTCCTCTCCGCCGATATATTTCTGTACCTGGTCAATCTGCTCAACAGGAACATACAACTTGTCATTACCCGCATACTGAATATGCATATAATCTTTATGCATTCCCCTTACTTCCAGGGTTTCAATGCCAAGGTATTTTCCGATTCCATGATTTACATGGACCACATAATCCCCAGGTTTTAATTCTTGGTAATCCTTGATTTTCTCCACATGATCCAGTTTTGTATTGCGCCGTGTCCGGCGCTGTTTTTGCGTAAATACTTCTCCCTCCGTAATCACGGCCAGCCGGATGCCGTTCATTTCAAAACCGTTTTGCAAATTTCCCAGACAAATCACGGGCTGCCCGGGGAGAGGGGCTTGACCGGTTCTGTTTTTCACTGCCTCCATTCCGTAGTCATTAAGAACACGCTCCAGACGATTCATACGCTCTTCTTTGCTGGCCAGAAATACAACCCGGAAACGGGATTTTTTCCAGCGTTCCCATTCCGTTTTCAGGACGTGCATTTGCCCATGAAACTGTTGCATACTGCGGCACATGATCTGAATCACATTTTGTGGCTGGATTCCAGGAATTTGCCGCATAAACAGGGATAAATGGATGCGCGGGAATTCCTTGTTCATAATCACCTCTTCAAAGGAGAGAGAAATTTTCAACTTTGGTAAAAATTCCCCCTGTTGCAACAAGGCAATCTGCCATTCTCCCTCTTCCTTTTCCATCTGGCGGGCGCTTTCCAGGATCCGGTTGGGTTCATCCAACACCAGCAAACTGTCCTTGGGCATATAATTTAACAAACTCTGACAATCCTGATAAATCAGGGATATATACTTGTAAATTCCAGTAAAGGTGGTATTGTTTTTCAACTGTTCAATCTCATAACCGATCGACTGGTTCAGTTTTTCCTTTAAAGCGGAGTCTTTGGTAACGCTTAACCGTTCTGCCAGCAACTTTTCAACTTTTTCGCCAGCCTGGTACAAACGTTCCGGAGTGGCAAACAATTCCTGCGCCGGTGGAATCACAATTTCTTTCCACTTGTCAAATGACCGCTGATCCGACACAGAAAAGGGGCGGATGGAATCCACTTCATCATCAAACCATTCCATTCGAATCGGGTTCTCAAAATAAACAGGGAAAATATCAACGATTCCTCCCCGTACACTGAATTCTCCCGGTTTTTCCACCATATCCGTTCGTTGGTAACCCACACTCGCGATTTGTTCAATCAATGACTCAATTTTCTGTTCCTGTCCCACTTCAAGGGAAATAAAGCTGTCCTTAAATACTTTTTTAGGCATGAACAACTTGCGCATTCCTGAAAAAGGAACCACAAGGATCCCCTTGAATCCCTCCACCAGACGGGTCAAGACTTCGATTTTCTCTCCCAGGGTTTCCTGTCCGGCTATGGCTACTTCTGTTGTGACCAATTCATTGGCCGGATAAAGGAGTACCTCCTCTTTTGGCAGAATTTCCTGCAAGTCTTCTGTTGCTTTCTGTGCATGGTTTAAATTGTGACAAATCAGCAAAATCGGCCTTTTTACCTCCTGATACAAGGCCGCCACATATAACATTCGGGCAGTTCCCGTCAACCCGGCTACCATTTGCTCTTTCAGCCCGGCTTTTACTCCAGCCACCGTTGACTGAAAGTCCTGGTCCTGTTTAAGTATGTGAATCAACGGTATCAACTGAGGCTCCTCCCCTTTTCCCAAATCCATAGTCAAATAGAAAATAAGCCTTAGCTCACAACAGCCAAGGCCGTTTTTTCATTATAATCAGAAAAATACCAACCATCTTTTAAAAATACACCGTACTTTCAATGAAAGAGTGATGGGAATAACAGCCGCTCCGGGTTGTTCTCCAATACATCCTGGCAGGTTTCGCAAGTCACTCTTACCACCCGGTTTCCATCTATATCACTGGTTATTATATCTTTCCGCTCCTCCGGGGTCAACTGATCAAACCCCAGCTGGGACTCAGTAACCAAAGGCGAATCAATAGTTCCGATTGATTTTTGACAATGTCGGCAAATATAACGTATGGCCATAAAAATGCCCCCTGTCTTCAGCTTAGTACTATTATCGGCAACGATAAAAAAAATATTCAACAAGTTTCTATGGCCATACACAATCTAAAGATAATCATTTGCGTAAGTTGTATTGATTCATCGCCTGTGAAAAATTCGTTTCCACCCATTTGTCAACTGCATCTTTGGCACGATCCACAGCATCGGTAATTTGCTCCAGTTCTTCTTTGCTGAAGGAAGAAAGCACATGATCAATGACCGGCCTTTTCCCTGCCGGATGTCCAATTCCCAGCTTGATCCGCTTAAACTGATCCGTCCCCAAATGCCGGATAATGGACTTCATTCCATTATGTCCTCCCGAACTCCCTTTTAAGCGCAGACGGATCTGTCCGGGGGGAAGATCGAGATCATCATAAATGACACATAAATCATCAAGGTCGATCTTCAGCCAGTCAACTGCTGCTCTGACAGATTCTCCCGACAGGTTCATATAGGTCATCGGCTTGAGCAAAACCACTTTTTCACCATGTACAAATCCTTCTCCTGTTACTCCGCGCCATTTTTCCCTGTTTACAGGAATTCCCCATTTTTCACTCAAACGGTCAATTACCCAAAATCCGATATTGTGCCTTGTCTTCGCATATTTAATACCGGGATTGCCTAATCCGACTACCAGTTTCATCCGTTTTGCCGACAGGAGACCCCAATCATCACAGGTTGAGGAGGATGTTTGAGATTCGATTCCGGAATGCCTGGGATAACACCCTTTTCTCCTGTCTTTTTCACTCCTTTCCAAGAGGATTGGAAAATATAATACAAAATGAAAGCAGCAGAAAACCACCTGAATACATCTGAACCAAAGTGGCCAATTGGCAATTGTACCCTGAGCATTGCAGCATCAGCCTGACCTTTTCACCATCAACCTGGAGTCAGGGATTCCTCAAACAAATACAAGCACCGCCTTCAGATGCAGGCGGCGGGGAATAGACCCTGCTCCGTGCTTCAGGTTTGCTTCCATTTATTTCATCATTTGTTCAGGTATGTAATCAAACCATCAAAACATTAATCCGTATACCAGATCCGGGAAACATGCCGGTTCCAGGCACTGCTTTTCATTATATGACGGCAGTTGAAAAGGCGCAACCATCAGGATTGCGCCTTTTCCTTCACTCCGATTTATCTATATCTGAAGGTTCTTCAGGTATTTGTGCTTCTGCTTCCTCCGCTTTTGCCGGAGGCACTACAGAGGCAATTACTGTTTCGGGACTGCTATGGAGAAGTTCCACACCATCCGGAAGCTTTAAAGCCTCTAATGTGAGAGAATCGCCAATTTCAAGCAATGAAACATCCGCCTCCAAATTATCAGGAATTTTGGATGGCAGTGCTTTCACTTCAACAATACGCAATTGTTGCTGTAAAATGCCGCCTGCTTTTACACCGGCTGCTTCACCAGTCAGGCGAATCGGCACTTCAGCTTCCAAAGGATGATTCATTTCGACTTTCATAAAATCGATATGCAACAGAGAGGACTTGATTGGATCTTTCTGGATGTCTCGAACCATTACCCGATATGTCTGTCCATCCACATCAAGATCAATGAAGCTGTTCAGTTCTACTTCTTTTTGAGCTTCATGTTCCCTGACAGTCAACAGCTGCGGGGTAATCCCCTTTCCATACAAAACAGCAGGAATTTTTCCTTCTCGTCTCAAAGCTCTGAGAGATCCGGTTTTTTCCCTTTTGTCAGCTGTAATGGTATTCGACATACGCAATATCCCCTTTCTATAACAGGGAATATATCCTTTTTCCAGAAATTCTAAACCTGGTTCTCCGCAAAATCTTTGAAAGCCATTTCAAAAAGAGCCCGGAAGCGGAAAAAAGACACAAATAAACCTTTCCGGTCAATATCCCTTTAGTCAAACAATTTGCTGACTGATTGCTCAAAGTGTACCCGCCTGATGGCTTCACCAATCAATTTGGCCACAGAGAGCACCTTTATCTTGTCAATTTTTTTGACATCTGACAGTGGAATCGTATCCGTTACAACCATTTCCACAATATGGGAGTTGCGGATCCGTTCGATTGCCGGTCCGGAAAAGACAGGATGTGTACAACAGGCATATACTTCTTTGGCCCCATATTCCAGCAATGCATTGGCTGCAAGGGTAATTGTGCCGGCTGTATCAATAATATCATCTATGATTATTGCCGTTCTTCCCTTGACATCCCCGACAATATTCATCACTTCCGCCACATTTGGTTCGGGCCGTCTCTTGTCAATAATGGCAATGGGGGATTCCAACCGTTCCGCCAGACGGCGTGCACGAATCACTCCTCCATGATCGGGAGAAACCACGACAACATTGTCCAATCCTTTTTCCCGGAAGTAATCAGCCAAAATCGGAACTCCCATGAGATGATCAACAGGAATATCAAAGAAACCCTGTATTTGTGTAGCATGCAAGTCCATTGTGATAATCCGGTCAGCACCGGCCGTTTCAATCAGGTTGGCAACAAGTTTTGCCGTAATCGGATCTCTGGCCCTTGTCTTGCGGTCTTGTCGTGCATAACCGTAATAGGGGATGACGACATTGATCGTTCCTGCGGAAGCACGACGCAATGCATCTACAAATACAAGCAGTTCCATCAAATGCTGGTTCACCGGATCACAAGTGGATTGGATCACATATACATCCGATCCCCGCACACTTTCATCCAGCTTTACATGAA
Source organism: Thermoactinomyces sp. (assembly GCA_049587175.1). Taxonomy (GTDB): domain Bacteria; phylum Bacillota; class Bacilli; order Thermoactinomycetales; family Thermoactinomycetaceae; genus Thermoactinomyces. The sequence goes on along the minus strand of JBAVDL010000179.1, from coordinate 13,870 downwards.
TTTCCCCATCACTGAACTTGCCCACATGAGATTTGCCCAACGGGATTTCCAGATGATCACAGATCGCTTTTGCAAGTTCAGGATTGGAATTACAAGTAAATACCTGCAGACGTGAGTTCACCATAGACATAAAATATTGATCCTCCAATATCTTCATTTCTTTATACGTTTTTCTTTCAATTTTTCAACATAATCGGGCTTGTTTGTCTGACGTTCCCGTGCAATCGCCAAAGCTTTCATGGGTACATCTTTGGTAATAGTGGATCCTGCTGCCACATAGGCCTCTTGCTCGATGGTCACCGGAGCAACAAGATTTACATTGCACCCGACAAAAGCCTCGTCCCCTATGAGCGTTTTATGTTTGTTGACGCCATCGTAATTGACTGTAATCACACCACAACCGATATTGACTTTTCTGCCTACCTCGGCATCCCCGACATAAGCAAGATGCGATATCTTCGTGCCGTCGCCGATTCTCGCCTTTTTCAAGTCAATAAAACAGCCTATTTTTGTCTTGTTCCCCAATTCTGTCTGGGGGCGAACCAGTACATAAGGACCGACCTTTGCTTCTTCACCTATGACACTATCCTCAATCACCGCATATCGGATTCTTGTATTATTTTCCACTTTGACATCTTTCAGATCAGCCTGGGGGCCGATATGGCAATTTTCTCCTATAACGGTATTCCCCCGTAAAAACACACCCGGTTCAATAACGGTATCAGCACCTATTTTTACATCGGTTTCAATATAGGTGTTGGCGGGGTCGACAATGGTCACGCCATTTCTCATATGTTCACGCAGCAAACGTTCCCGCATGATTTTATCGGCTTCTGCAAGTTGAATCCGGTCATTAACACCAAATGATTCCTGGACATCCTGTATAACCTGTGCACTAATCGCTTCTCCCTGCTCTCGCAGGACGGACAACACATCCGGTAAATAATATTCTCCCTGTGCATTGTCATTATTAACCAGCGAAAGGGCAGAAAAAAGTTTTTGATTGTCAAAGCAATAAGTACCGGTATTTACTTCATGGATTTCCCGTTCAGTATCCGTAGCATCCTTATGTTCTACAATGCGGTCTACCTGACCGTTTTTCTGCCGTATAATTCGCCCGTAACCTGTCGGATCATCGATGACTGCTGTCAATACAGTGGCTGTCGACTTTGTTTCCCGGTGCTTATCAATCAGTTTCTGCAACGTTTCTGCTGTAAAGAGCGGATGATCCCCGTTTAATACCAAAGTAATGCCTTCCTCTTTTTCCAGTAATGGCCTGGCTTGCATGACTGCATGAGCTGTTCCCAACTGGACTTCCTGCTCCACAAAATCTGCCTGGCCGTTCAGATATTCTTTCAATGCTTCTCCTTGATGACCAACAACCAGGATGGTTTTTTCCGTCTGCAATTTTTTCAATTGACCAATGATATGATCAATAATCGGTTTTCCGCAAATCGGATGCAGACATTTATGTTTCTTCGATTTCATGCGGGTTCCTTTGCCCGCTGCCAAAATAACTGCATAAACATTTTGTTGCATGAACCAAGCTCCCCCGTTTCTCCAAAACTTCCCCCCTGAATATATCCCAAACGTTATGGGAATGCAACCAACCCAAACAAAACAAACGTTCATTATTTATTATAATAAAAATCCACTTGCAGTCAGAATAAATTATATTATACAACCCAAAAAAACACCCATTCCGATTGAAATGGGTGCAAACCTTTTAAATATCCATTTGCAAGGCTTTATCCTGTTCAATGTGCGGAGATTCGACTTCCCCGGCACGATAATATTCCTCCAAAACGGCCGACTCAATCTTTTCGCGACTTACAGGAGAAATAGGATGGGCAATATCGCGAAACTCTCCATCTGGAGTCCGTTTGCTTGGCATTGCTACAAACATGCCGTTATTTCCATCAATCACCCGGATATCATGAACAACAAATTCGCTGTCAATCGTGATCGATGCGATAGCCCGCATACGACCTTCCCGATTAACCCTGCGCAGACGCACATCTGTAATTTCCACCAAATCCACCACCTGTTTGCAATGATGACTAAATTTGCTTTTTTTTACTATTCTAGGCAGCGGATGCAATTCCTTCTGAAAATGTTTGAATTGACAAATTTTTCTTATTCGTTCTTTTTGGTCGCAATTGCTTCAATTTCAATCAGCGCCTCTTTAGGCAAGCGGGATACCTCAATACATGAGCGGGCCGGCTGGTGTTCGGAAAAATACCGGCCGTAAATTTCGTTGACTTGCGAAAAGAGATCAAGATCTTTCAGGAAAATGGTTGTTTTTATGACGTGGTTGAGATCACTTCCTGCAGCATGCAAAACAGCCTGCACATTTTTCATAACCTGGTGAGTTTGTTCTTCAATTCCTCCTGTAACCAGGGTGCCTTGTGGAGTCATCGGGATTTGCCCGGAAGTAAATACCAGTTCACCCACTTCAACAGCTTGGGAATATGGTCCGATTGCCTGTGGAGCGTCATTGGTCTGTATTCTTTTTAACATCCTTACTTCTCCTCTCCGGATTTAAAGACATTCCCCGAATCGACACTAACCTTGCGCGTGTTGGTATCGATTTCTGTCACTTTGACCAAAGATACATATTGTTCAACCAACCGGTTCTGTGCCGGCGCTTCCAGCATGACACCAACTCCAACAACTTCAGCACGGAATTCAGCCAACAAATCCATCAATCCTCTAACAGTACCACCCGCCTTCATAAAATCATCAATGATCAGGACACGTGCCCCCTCAGGCAAACTGCGTTTGGACAGAGATAACTGACGCAATCGTTTGCTTGAACCCGACATGGTATGCACCGTAACCACAGATCCCTCCGTCACACGATAATCATACCTGGCAATCACGACAGGTGCTCCCAGACAGGAGGCTGTAGCATAGGCAATGGGGATTCCTTTGGTTTCAACCGTCAAAACGGCGTCAATATTTTGTTCGGCAAAGACCGTAGCAAAAATCCGTCCAATCTCTCCCAACAAAACAGGGTCTCCCAGCAAATCGGAAAGATAGAGAAAACCTCCGGGCAAAATCCGTTCCGGATTCAACAACTTTTCGCATAAGTCCTGAACAACAGCCCGGGACCGTTCTTCGCTGATCAGGGGAATATATCGTACTCCCCCTGCGGCCCCCGCCACCGTAACCAGTTTCCCGTCTCCCTCTGAAGTGAGCACTTCATCAATAATATCCAGGTCTTCACTGATTGAGGATTTTGCTGCCTTGTATTTCCTGGCAAACGTTGTCAGCGGGATCAACTGATAGGGTTTATCCAGCAATTGATGAATCATATCGACCAGTCGTGCACTCCGTTTCCACTTTTCCATTCAAAACCTCCGAAAAATCGAAAGATCATGACCGAAATATATCACTTTGTTCGCATTTCTTCAAGTAGAGGCCAATATCATTTCCCCAGCATTCTTACGGCAAACACTTGGTGACAAAATCCTTTCAGGCTGTTTACAATCCGTTTGACCCGATATTCCTGTTTCACCAAACCAAATACAGTCGGCCCGCTTCCGGACATCAGCACTCCGTCTGTACCGAACAGTTGCATTTTTTCTTTCAATTTTTTTACAGTATCATGCATTTCCATGGTTACGGGTTCCAATACATTGCCCAGATACCTGACCATTGCTTCATAATCTTGCCTTTCCAGCGCATCGATCATTTTTTCTGTCTGAGGATGTTCATCGATCTTCTCAACCTGAAGGTTTTTAAAAACATCCGCAGTGGAAACGCCATGATCCGGTTTCGCCAGAATAACCCAACATGCCGGCGGAGGCGACAGCGGAGTCAGAATCTCGCCTCTCCCCTCTGCAAGTGCTGTTTTGGAATAAATACAAAATGGAACATCCGAGCCGATCTCTGCTCCGATTTCTTTCAATTCTTCCAGGTCCAGGCCAAGCCCCCACAAATGATTCAATCCGCGCAGCGTAGCCGCGGCATCACTGCTTCCTCCAGCCAGGCCGGCAGCCACTGGAATATGTTTATCAATATAAATATGTACTCCGCGTTTTATGCCAGCCTTCTCTCTTAACAACAAAGCTGCGCGGTAAGCAAGATTTCGCTCATCCTGGGGAACAAATCCGGAACTGGACTCCAGGGTGATCGCAGAATCATCTCTGGCATAAAGATCAACCCGGTCATATAAATCAACTGTCGTCATGACCATTTTCAATTCGTGATAACCATCAGGCCGTTTATGTAGTGCATCCAATGTCAGATTGATTTTCGCTGGTGCTTTTACTGAGATAAACAAATTTCTTTCCCTCCAATTGTCACCCACTATAGCACGATCCGGCACCTCATGATTTTATTATTTTATCACGTTCCGACTGTGATCTAGAAGTTTGGAAAAAGATTTTCGGAAATGAAAAAGACTGCCGGCTATAAACGGCAGTCTTGCAACCAACCCTCTCCCCGGGGGGGGATGATCCCTGTTTTTACTTTGAATCCTGCTTTGCCAAATGTTCTTCTGCCAGTTGTATCGCTCTTTTGACCATGTTTCCGGCATCACGGGTAGTAATCCCACCCCAGCCGTCGCGTTTTACTACATCGTAAAAACCAAGGACTTTTGCCAACTCGTATTTGAAACTTTCCGACATAATTCCGCGTCGACGAGCCAAGCGATCTCCTCCTTTGATTCAAAAGCAAAAAACAGGGCTTTCTTATTATATGACAACAACAGTAAAATATGTAAGCGATTGCAACACATTCGAAAAAAGAACACATGAATATGTGTTCACATCTATTGTGCAGATCTTACGTATTTTACCTGGACCTGTTCATTTTCCCCGTTAAATACAGTGAGTTCTACTGATTCTGTTAGTATATCCGCATAACTGTATGAAACACGGTTAAAAGCGTGGTCTTCATCCAGTTTTACAACGAACACGGAAGGATATGTCTCTTCCAAAACCCCTGTTCGTTCAATGGTCTTGCGGCGTCCGCTATTGGCTTTAAGGCGTATTTTTTGCCCAATGTAGCCATCCAAAGTACATTTGATTTCAGATAACGCGTTTTTGCCCATTGTACGACCACCTCACTTAAAAAAGATTATACTACAAGTGAGGTTGAAAGTCAAATCAGGTATTATAGCAGTCGGACAATATCTTTGTCAATGGTATTTTCGTATATTTTATGCCGATTTGGCAATTTTTTTATTTGGTAAAGCGATCAGCCACTGCACTTGCCGCATAAGATTCTGGTTTGATTTTGGCTGTGTAACCAACGGCTGTCACCCATCCGACTACTTCCTGAATCAGTTTTCTTGTCTCGCCCTGTTGCCCCACATCCAGGTGAATTTCCATGGGGATCTGGATGGAGAAATCGAAAAAACCTCTTTCCTTGAGTACTTCTACAGCTTCCAGACTGTATTCTGTTTCCTGGTAAATGCGATAACGCAAATTGCGAATTGCTTTGTGGCGGTGTTTCGTATAAAAGAAAATAGCTCCTTTTCCAAGCCGCTGGATAATGAGTGCCGTCACAAAAATCGTTTCATTTTCCCGGGTTTGCGAATCGGTTCCAATAACCACCTTGTAATTTGCGTTCATATCTTCCTGTACATATGCTTGAATATCTTTAATCATTTGTTTCAGACTTCTTCTGCCTTTACGCGGATGGACAAAGTACACGAACAACCCCCACCAACATTAGGAAATGGTATGCCATACTCTGTATATCAGGAATAAAAGTTATGATGAATCACTTCGGTTAAAGCTGCAAATTCTTGCAAGTCCAATGTTTCTCCACGTCGTTTTGGATCAATACCCGCTTCCAGAATCCACTTTTCCACCTCTTTTTTGGAAAAAGCAGACAGGAGACTGGAATAAAGCGAATTCAACAATGTTTTGCGACGCTTGGCAAATGCCGCTCGTACAATATTGAAAAATTCCTGTTCATTGACAACCTGTATTTTCGGTTTTTCCCGCAAGGTCAAACAGACTACCGAGGAATCCACCTGCGGTCTGGGAATAAACACATGACCGGGTACATGCGCCACCTCTTTTACTTCAGCGTAATACTGTACAAGCACGGACAGGGAACTGTAATCTTTTGTTCCCGGAGATGCCTTCAAACGGTCAGCAACCTCTTTCTGGATCATGATTACAATGTTGGCCAGTGGCAGGCGTTGCTCCAACAAATGAATCAGGATCGGTGAAGTAACATAATAAGGCAAATTGGCTACTACATGAAGTGTGCTTGCTTCCTGAAAATACTTGCTGATGATTTCAGTCAGATTTACTTTAAGTGCATCATCATTTATTATTTCCACACGAGGTTCATTTTCAAACAATTTTCTCAATATGGGAATAAAACGGCTGTCAATTTCTATGGCCACCACTTTTTGTGCTGCTTCAGCCAAGCGTTCTGTCAGTGCTCCAATCCCTGGCCCAATCTCTATGACACCTGACTTTTCGGTTAATGAAGCAGCCTGGATAATCTTGTCCAGAACATGCGGATCCGTCAGGAAATTTTGCCCCAGACTCTTTTTCAATTGGATCCCGTGCTGACTCAACAGTTCTCTGGTTCTTAGTGAAATCGGCCTTTCTTTCATGGCTTGCTTCCTTTCTTCATATTATCCAGTATCTGGAAAATCTCCTCTCTTGTAATTCGTAAAATATGGAGTCGGCGATAAAACTGTTTTGCGTTTTTATAACCGATTCCCAGCTGTTCTGCAACCTGTTGCCGCAAATTGCGTGAACTTGGATTCCCTGCAAACCCCAGTTCCAGATATTCCTCCCACGTAAGAGGCGGAACCGCACTTTCTTGTGCTTCGGGAGTGCGTACCGACTGCAAAGCCCGTCTGATATCTTCGCTTGAGGCATGCTCAATCCCGATCTTGCGGTTTCCTCTTGCCTGTTTTTGCGTCAAAAACGCATGTTTTGCTTCAGGGACTTCTCTGGCTATAATTTCCCGAATCCGCTCCCCTGCATAATCCGGATCAGTAAATATGATTACTCCCCGTTTTTTTTGTGCCCGTTTGATTTCTTCCAACACATGGGGTTCCAGTGCTGAACCACGTGTTTCAATGGTATCGGCTTCCACCGCATTGCGGATGGCCATGGTATCATTTTTTCCTTCCACTACAATTACTTCATTTACTTTCACAATCCATCCCTCCCTCCGTCTCAAGAAAGGCCAATGAGGTAATTCCATCCTCATTGGCCTCAACAATGGCTTGGTTTTTTCTATTTTTCCCCATTTAATCCAAACAGACGAAACGCATTTTGCATCGTGGCTTCAGCAATCTCTTCGACAGATATCTCCCGAATCCGGGCAATTTTTTCGGCAACCAACCGGACATATCCCGTCTCGTTCCGTTTTCCCCGATACGGATGAGGGGCCAGGTAAGGACAATCGGTCTCCAACAGCAATCGGTCCAAAGGAACATGGGCAGCTATTTCCTGGGCCAGTTTTCCGTTTTTAAAAGTAACCGGCCCCCCCAGACCAATCATGAAACCGAGATGAAGGCATTCTTCCATAATCTTAAGGTCACCACTGAAACAGTGCATGACGCCTCCAACTTCTTCCGCGCTCTCTTCTTTCAGGATTTGCACCACATCTTCACTTGCATCCCGGTTATGGATAATAATCGGCAAGCTGGTTTCCCGGGCAATTGCAATTTGCTTGCGAAAAAGCTTCGCCTGTTCTTCCCGGGTAGCGGTCTTCCAATAATAATCAAGACCAATCTCCCCGATTGCCACAACCTTGGGATGTTCCGCCAGGGTCCGGATTGTGGCCAGATCTTCCTTAGTACAATCTTTGGCATCGGTCGGATGCCAGCCGACCGATGCGTAGATAAAGGGGTAGTTCTCAGCCAGTGCCAGGGTCTGGGAAATTGTTTCCCGATTAAAACCGACATTTAGCATGTACTTTACACCGTACTCGTCTCTCGCCCGCTGAATCACCTGTTCGCGATCTTCGTCAAATTTGGGGTCATTCAGATGGGTATGTGTGTCGAACAGGTTCACATGTCTCATCCTTTCCTGCTGCTTACTTCCATAGTGCCAACAAGTGAATCCGATCCAATGGCCAGACTACCAGATCTGCGCGTCCAACCACCTTATCGATCGGTACGGGCCCGATCCTCCGGCTGTCCTTGCTGTTGTTCCGATTGTCTCCCATCACGTATATCCGCGACGGGGGCACTACAATATCTTCCTCCGTATTGGGATTCATCTGTTCATAAATATAGGGTTCGGTCAAAAGTTTATCATTTCGGTACACCCTGCCATGCTTGATCACAATATGGTCACCGGGCAAACCGATCACACGTTTGATAAAATCCCGGTCCTCACTGGTGTGGAAAACAACAATCTCCCCATAATTCGGTTGATCCAGGTGATAAACAAGCTTATTGACAATTAAAAGCTCGTCACCTTTCAAGGTTGGTTCCATCGATGCCCCATGTACTTGATAAGGCACAAATAAAAATGTGCGGATGCCCACAGCAATTAAAACTGCCAAGGCAATGGCCACAAACCATTCCAAAGCCTTGTACCAGTCTTTGGATGAGCTATTTGGTTCCGCCATTTATAATCCTCCTATTTTGCCCCTTCATTGAAAGGAAATTAATTTAAAGAAGCAATTACAACCTTCTTATTTGACTCTTGTTCCATTGGGGATGTCCCCGGACACCGTGGCAAGTACAAGCCGGTCTCCTTCAGAGGCTGCAAGAATCATACCTTCGGACAATTCCCCGCGCAATTTTACCGGTTTCAGATTCTTGACGCAGATCAGCTTCATGCCAACCAGTTCTTCCGGCTTGTAATATTGTGCAATTCCCGAAACCACCTGCCGCTTTTCTGATCCCAGATCAAGTTGCAGTTTCAAAAGGCGATCAGCTTTTTTCACAGGTTCAGCCTCAATCACTTCTGCCACATGAAGTTCCACTTTGAAGAATTCTTCTATGGAAATCAGTCCCTCTTTTTCTTTCGGTTCGGTTTTGTTTTTCTCCTCTTTTTGTTGTGTGTTCCCGATCATTTTATAGATTGCCTCCACTTCTTTTTTTACATCCAGACGAGGGAAAATTGGCTGTCCTTTTTTTGTACGGATACCAGGTTTCAGAGCACCAAATGTTTTTAAACTGTCCCATGAGGTTAAAGAAGGATCATCGATTCCCAGTTGTGCCTGCATTTTGGCCGGGGTCTGGGTTAAAAAGGGTTGAAGCAGAACACTGATGATCCGCAGCTCTTCCAGCAAATGATACAGCATTGAACCCAGGATATGATGTTTCCCTTCATCCTTGGCCAGATTCCATGGCTGAATCACTTCAATATAACGGTTGCCAAAGCGAACCAGTTCCCAAATGGATGACAGTGCCACGGAAAATTGCAATTCTTCCATAGATGATTCCACTTTTTGAATCGTTTCAAAAACCTTTTCAACCAACTTCCGGTCGTGTTCGGTTGCGTCCTCGATCCGTTCCGGTACGACCCCTTGGAAATATTTATTGACCATCGTCAGGGTGCGGTGCAGCAAATTCCCCAAATCATTGGCCAAATCAGCATTTACCCGTTCCACAAAGGCCTCCGGGGTAAAAACTCCATCGGCTCCAAACGGTACTTCACGAAGCAGATAGTAACGGACAGCATCCAGTCCGAACTTTTCAATCAGGGGAACCGGGTCGATTACATTTCCCTTTGATTTGGACATTTTTTCTCCCATTACCTTGAAAAAGCCATGTCCGAATACCTGTTTGGGCAACGGCAAATCCAATGCCATCAGGAATATTGGCCAGTAAATGGTATGGAAGCGAACGATGTCCTTTCCGACCAAATGAACATCCGCCGGCCAATACTTTTCAAAACGGGCCTGTTGTTCCGCATCATCCGACATGTAACCAATTGCAGTTATATAATTGGTTAACGCATCCAGCCATACATAAACAACATGTTTCGGATCGTTTGGCACAGGAATTCCCCAGTCAAAAGTGGTCCGTGAAATGCTGAGATCTTCCAGCCCGGGCTTGATAAAGTTTTGGATCATCTCGTTTTTGCGGGATTCCGGCTGAATGAATCCGGGGTTTTCATCATAATAGGCAAGCAGACGATCGACATATTTACTCATACGGAAAAAATAACTTTTCTCCCTGATTTTCTGGATAGGCCTGCCGCAATCCGGACATTTGCCACCCTGGGCCTGGCGATCGGTAAAAAATGATTCGCAATCAACACAATACCAACCCTCGTACTCACCGAGATAAATGTCTCCCTTGTCAAGAAGCTTTTGGAAAATCTTCTGCACAATTCTGGTATGGCGCGGCTCTGTCGTACGAATAAAGTCATCATAGGAAATATCCAGCTTGCTCCAGAGTTGCTTAATGCCTGCTACAATCCCGTCAACAAACGTTTGGGGATCCTTCCCCGCAGCAGCGGCACTTTTTTGGATCTTTTGCCCGTGTTCATCAGTTCCGGTCAAATACATAACGTCATATCCGCGCAAGCGTTTGTAACGCGCCATGGCATCGCCGGCAACAGTGGTATAGGCGTGACCGATATGCAAATTGCTGTTTGGATAATAAATAGGGGTTGTAATATAAAATGTTTTGTTCGTCTTGCTCATCTTCAGATCTCCTTTCCAATACAAAAATAAAAAACCCCGCCCCCCCTTTGGGACGAGATTCTCTCACGCGGTACCACCCAAGTTGGCATCACGACCCATTCAAGGCAATGATCCCTCTTTTTCCCCGTAACGCGGGGTTACGTTCTCTCCTACTTTTGACATTGGTCAGGTTCAAAGAGAAAGCTCGGGGGCCATGTTCACCGGTTTCCGCTATGCTGGCTTTCACCTTCCCCAGCTCTCTGGCGATAGCTTTCACCAATTACTCTTCCCCGTCATCGGCTTGTGATTTTCGTACATTGGTTTCTATTGATTATACATCACATAAAAGGATTTGAAAAGTTCAGGAAGCGGTTATGTCTAGTCTGGACAGATACCGCCTGTTTTAAACTTTTATGCCTTTCCCGCGGTCATAACGCACAGCAAAAGGCGTTTCATGTTTGACCAGTTTCCCGGATGAGGCGAGCCGCTCCAGTTCGTCTTTAAAGCGATTTAAATCCCAGTTGAGTCCACATTCCCGGTTCATCCGATCCAGCACCTGGATCAGATCCGTATCAAAAATCGGCAAGGTTTTCAGAAGCGTATCCAGCACTTTCTGATCCTGCTGTTCGGAAAAGCGCTTTAGTTCATCGAACGGGTTTGCCAGATGGGGGCTTTTTGTGTAAGCAGACCGGATCCGGATGAATACGGTCCGTCCATAAGCTGCAGATGAGACAAAGGTGTCCCCTGAACGCAAATAGGGAAGCCGCTTGCCTTCTTCAGCAGTCAAATCGGTTTCTTCGCGCAGAGTCGCTATATCGGTAGCACGAACAGTTCGAAATACAAATTTCGTATTCAGCTGTGCGGTAATCGTTTCATCCAGGAGTGTAGGACGTTGTGTGGCCAAAAATAAAAAAATACCGTATTTCCTTCCCTCCTGGGCGATTTCCTTCAATATTGCCTTGGCTGGAGACTCCAGCGCTTTGGGCGCAAAATTATGCGCTTCATCGGTTACAACAACGAACGGAGGAAAATATCGTTCTTCCTCGCCGTTCATTTGGGCATCTTTATATTCGCGTCGTTTCCGGTAAAGCGTCCCGATGACATAGGTGGCAAAAACCTGCAATACCCATGCACTTCCCTGTACAACAACCAGTTTCCCCTGCTCCAGTCCCCGTTCAATGGCCCGGATATCCTGCTGGAACAAGCCGGCTTTCTCCAGCCGCTGCAAACGCCAGTGCACTCCTTTAACAGAAGAAGCAGGCAACGATCCATATTGTTGCAACAGTTGTTTCAAATCCTGGATGCGCTGTACATCAACGGGGGTGAGATCCGGATTTTTCAGCTGTTTCTCCAGGCCGTTTTTTCCCTCATCCAATGCTTGTACAAGATTGCTGACCCGATCGCTGAATGAGGTGAAGTTGTCACGGCGCCGGTGCAACATTTGGATCACATTGACCATGGAATCAGATAACTGGCCTCCCGCTGCTCCCAACAATGAAACGACATCCCGCGTCGACAAATCGGAAAATGAAATCCCCACTTCTTTTCCAATCTGGACACTTGTAAACATGGTGCGGAAATCAGGCGCTCTCTCCTCGAGACCGGAGGCTGTTTCCTTAAAATCCATTTCAAAATGGGGGTCAAAAACCAGGGTTGGAATATGAAGCTTCATCAATTCTTCCAACATCACACGCAAGCCAAATGATTTTCCCGAGCCGGATCCGCCAAAAATTCCGACATGCGGATACTGCTGCATTGACTTGATATCAAAAATAAACGGAACTCCCCGCTGCGGTCTTAATTCCCCACGCTCCAACATTACCACGCGGTCCTGGAGATCTTCATCAATGGTGCCGGTCATTGATTCTGTACCGCGGATTTCCCCCAACACCATGCCATCGTCCGGGGATGCCTTGACCAAAAGGTGGCGAACCTCATGAAAGGCAGGCAATCGAACCGGACACCCGGTCTTTACCGGATGAGGCGCTTCTTCATATAACCGCAGTTTTGCCAGGTTCACCTCATCTGACTCAATGTCATAGCCGATCTGTTCCAATGTTTGAATAACCTGCGCATCAACCAGTGATTTATCCAGCCCCATCGGAATCAGACGATTATAGGATAAAGTCTCCACCACTTCTCCACGCGGATTATCAAGTGCCGGATCTTCGATCACCAGTATTTCATTGATATGAAATTTGCGTACTCTGGATGCAATATAAACTTCCTGTTGGGTTGTTACTCCTACAACCTGCATGGTACCCTCTCCTGTTCAGCCAGTATTAGCCGTCGTAAATCATCACCCGTCTTCAAATTATCCGGTCACTTCTCTTGGAAGACAGCAACCGATAACGGATTTCCGGATCAATATATTGCTCCACCATGGTTTCCACCAGGGGATTCGTCACCCGCACCTGTCTGTCAACAATATCCAGCCAGTAAGGAATCCCCCGACCCTGTTCGGGAGTCAGACTGTATACCAGTTCTGCCAGATGCAACCGTTCTTCCCGCTGAGAAGCAAGGCCATCCAGTCCAATGGGCTGGGGACTCCTTGAAGCACGAAAAACCATTTTCCACAGTCTGGTTTCTGCCTGCTGTCCCTGACTCCAGCCTTCCCATTCATAAGCCTCTCCCACTTTCAAAACACCATATAACAGGTCGCGATCTGTCCAGACCGGATACTCCGGAAACAGCTCCTTGACCAATGTCCGGGTTCCAATCTCTTCCGAAACACCAACCATTAAAGTGTTTTTCAGTTCCGCCAATTGCATCAGCTGCTCCCAGACCTCATTGTCGTCAATGGCATAATGCCGCAACGATCCATCTGCCATAACCACCCTGGGTGCCCATTCCCGAATTGCTTCCATTGTTACTTTCATCTCCAGCCTGGATAAAAGGGTCCCTCTCTTTCGGGCTTCCCTGGCAGCCTTTCCTTCTTCCCCATCCTCTTCATCCAGTAACGGAGTATAAACATCTGCATCCCATTTTTCTCCTCCCTGTGTTCCTTTCGCCAAAGCCTGGAAAACAGACAGGGTACGGTCCTGGGAACCTCTGGTGGAATTGACTGATCCATCCACACCGACAAGCAGTCCACCCTGTAGCCAATTCCTGATTTCTGTACCGTTCATTTTGGTAAGAGTATAAAAAGTCCCTGCTTCCTGCAAACGTTCCCTGATCTTCGCCCCATCAAACGAATGGATCGGGTAAGCCTGCTTTAATGACTCATTCAGTTGCCTCAGCTTGTTTTTCAATTCTGCAGAAACTGGCAGCAAAGAAATCCCCTCCCGTTATACAC
>JBAVDL010000178.1:0-14707 GCA_049587175.1 Thermoactinomyces sp. | reverse complement strand
GCCCTGGACTTCTTTTCTTCCTATGTGAAGACACTTGAAGGAGGTGAAAGAGACGTGAACGGTACTTTCCAACCCATCAAACGTCATGCTGCTGGTGATCCTCCTGATTTCTAAGTTGAAAACTCTGGAAGGAGGTAAAACAAATATGAACATAAACGACATTTTCCAACCCATCAAGCAACATGCCGCTGGTGATCCTCCTCACGGCTAAACGAAACCCGATAAAAAAGTTACTCCGTTTTGTCCTTTCCAATGATTTTTTCACTTATTCTCCCAATGGTCATAAACCAGGGAGATTTTTTTTCTATTATGATATAATCGGCTTATCAAAGAGTCAGTTAGTTATCCTTTTCCGAACACCAGGAGCTTCGAAAAAAACCCGGGGGTTGTTCGGAAACACCAAAACCCGCATGAAACAAGGAAAAACTGAGTTTCCAACTGGCAAACGACAAGGAAAATAACTCGAAAATTTTGCTTAAAAAAGGAGGTGTTCGGAAATTGACGTAGAAGACCAGTAATAACAACGGCTACAGCGAACGCCGTCTCAATAGAAACACCTCATCTAAGAGGATTGAAACGGAATTGTGGCCGCTGATAGCTGATCAGAAATCCGCTGAGTCTCAATAGAAACACCTCATCTAAGAGGATTGAAACGGAAATAACTCATAATTGGCGGAAAGATAGTTATCATGTCTCAATAGAAACACCTCATCCAAGAGGATCGAAACTACTGTAGTTAAAGTCTTGCTTTGGTTGACTGTTTCGGGAATAGTCCCTTGTGAATGTATCGGGCAAGGGGCTTTTTTGTTTTTGCAAATAGGACTACGTTAAGTGCGGGACTTTTTCATGATGAGGGATACAGAGGCGTCTGCCTGAAGTTTTCCGGAACGTTATGCCAAATTGAGGTTGGACGCATTATCCAGACTGCCTTAAACTGATAATGATCCCGAGTGCCTTTTATTACACTCCCTGGGGTAACGGGACAAGAACGATTCCAATATTTCTGAGAGGGAAGAGACGATGTCAAAAGTTCATCGGATTCATGCCAATTACCGCGACAGGCTGATTGAAATCATTGCCGAGTTGTTACGCGATCCCGGTCCCCACTCAATCAGGGACAAGGCCGAAAGATACGGTATTTCTCAGGAGAAGCTCCGCAAGGATCTCAATTATCTGATCAGCAAGCTTAATGATATGAACCAGAGAGAGTATATCATCCGAAGACGGGGTTATTACGAAGGCAACTTTGTGCGGGCGGTTGTCAACTTGTCCCGCGAGGTGAGGCTGTATCTGTTTCTTGCCCTTCAGCAATTGCGGCCCATGCTGAAGGGAGGCGGGGAAAAAGCATATCAAGCGTTGTTGAACCATGTGTATTCTGTTTTAAGCGAGGAAGATGTTCGAAGATTGAAAGATTGGTCCCATTTCTATTTTGTAAGCGAGTACGGGTATCCTCTGAACAGGAAACATTTTTACCAATCATTGCAGGAAGTGTTTGATTCGATCCGCCTCAACCGGATTTTGCGTTTTCACCATAATGGAAAAATCAAATATTTTGATCCTTATGCGGTCTATTATGCCAAGCATACATTTTACCTTATCGGAAAAACAATCATGGAATCGGATTCTTCCGATAACAAACTGGTGCATATGCGGCTGGACCGGATTCGGGATCTGGAGAGAACGATTCGCCCGTGTCCAGAGAGAGGAAAAAAAGAAGAGGTTTGGGTGTACAAGCAGAATCATGCCCAAAAATATATAGAGAGGATGCTGGAAGCCGAACAGGGTCAGGAAAAAATGGACTATGTCATCCGGATTTATGATAAAAAGGCGTTTGAACGGATCCGGGAAAAACAGTGGCATCCCAATCAGAAGATCCATGCAATTGATGAAGGAGGAGTGGCCGGAAAAATTACCTTTCCGGATACAACCAGCTGGCTGGAAGTCAAAAAATGGATATTGGGCTGGGGAAGCGCGGTTGAATTGATCAAGCCGGCAGAGAAACGAAAGGAAATCTGTGAAGAGATAAAAATGATGTATCTGAAGCGGTATCGAGGCGGGATATGATTGCCTGCTCTTGATGCTGTTTTTTTGTGATTGATTTTAACGTGGCGGAATTTTTCTCTTATTACATTTCTGCTTTTCGGAACCTTTTAAGGGTTCCGTTTTCCATTTTCAGACGAATTTGAGCTATTGCCCTGCTCCGTGCCTGAAGCGGATAATGGCAGTGGGGAGGTTGGAAAAATTGGAACTGCGCGAATTTAGTGACCGCTTGCTGCTTGCGTTCCAGGAGATGGATCTGTCCGAAACCATTGCAAAATCGTTCAACTATAACCCTGAACGCAACCTGCTGGATCAGTCGATGTGGGATCATATTCGCACCGGTGTGGAAGCCTGCCTGGCTCTTTTGAACTATTTAAAATCCTTCGGTTTCCATGTGGATGAAGAAGAGTTGAAGCTTGCTTTGATCGCATTCGTCCTGCACGATTTGCACAAAGAATCGTCCATCCGGAAGAAAGAAGCAAGCGAGTACGCGATCCCGCTTGAGGAAATTGAGAGGGTTTGCCGGCATCTATGCCAAACGATTGAAACAGCTGTTCCGCCTGCCAAGTTTATCCGGGCGGCCGGTGTTTCCAGTTTCTCACCCAAATTGGGCGATCTGGGAGCATTGCCCGGCGAGTGCCGATGGACCTGCATTCGCGATTGGGTCAAGCTGATGGATCAGGCTGCATCTATTACATGTATTGCCGAGTGTATGGAAAAGCGGACGATTCATAACCTGACTGAACATCTCTGTCGGCTGTTGCCGCCTAAAATCACGGAAAATATGCGGATTGTATACCATTACGTCCAGGAGATACGCGGCATGGTTACCACGCAAATGCACAATGGCATGGCCTTGCTGATGAAACAGCATGATTATTTTCCATGGCTTCGGTTTGGGGATGGGACGCTTTACATCACGTTTGCCGGCGGAAGTTTGCCGGAAAAGAAATTGCTGATTGACGGCCTGATGAAACTGTTCTTTTGTTCCATTGCCGATGCGGCTGATCAGGTGGATCGGGAAAAGCTTTTCAACCGGGCTACCTTGCAGTGTCAGACGCTGGCGTTTCTGGTGTATTCTTCGCCGCAGGATTTTGCAAGACTGTTTCATGAGATTTTTCTCAAGGCCTCAGGCAAAAGCAAAACGTTTCCGGAAAACAGCTTCGATAAAGGCAAACTGTCTTCCTATCAGGCAAAGAGCGTGGATGAGCTGTTTGCCCGCTTTGAAATAGATCCTTCCTTTGATGAAGAGTTCCGGGAGAAATGGTACTATACCGCCCGGTATATGGCTGCTTTGCAACGTTTGATTCAGCGGCTGGAAGGAGTGACGCCTTCTGAATCGCTTATGAGCCTTGCTGCCAACTTTGGTTTGCAGGCCGATGACATTGTCCAAATGGTACCCGATACTCTTCACAGCAACAACAAGCGGTATGATGGTGCGATCTGGCTGGCTTATCGATATATCAAAAGTGCCGAAGTGGATGGGAAACGCGCCGTTCATTTGCCGATCGAAGAGTGGCGACTGGAGGTAAGAAAGAAGGCCGTATGCTTGCTTGAAGGAAAAATCACTCCAGAGAAAGTGATGGAGATCATCAGTGACGAGTTAAAAATGGATGAGGATCTCAAGAGTTACTTCAGGGAGCAACTGGTGGTCTCCTGGGAGAAGAGCAGAGAGTTGAACCATCTGGATTCCAGGAATCTGCTGAAAAAGAAAACACGGTCCCAGAAACGGATTTGCAACTTGTGCAACCGGCAGATTCTGGATGGTGTTCAGCCGAAGGTGAAAGGCCAGGTGATCCAGGACAGTGTCAACGTCTTTAGCAACCGGATCTTGCCGAAGGGATGGGTGCCCGGAAAGCGGAGTGATGTGGCAGCTTTGCACTGGTGCGGTGTGTGTTCACTGGAATTTATTTTAAGGCAAGTGTTTTCCGTTGACAGTTTTGCGGGAGGGGACAAGTCACGGCAAATTTACCTGTTTGCTTTTCCGTCCTTTCAAATTACAGAAGAAGGCTTGCTTGAGTTGCAAGAAGAGCTGAAACATTTTTTTGGAACCATCCATGTACATCGTCGCGGAAATTTCAAACACATTTGGCAGTTTCCTTTTGTAGAAGATGATAAAGAACATCTTCGAAATCATTTGCGGGTTCATTTCCAATTGTACAGTGAATTTTTCCAGCAGGAACTGGCAGAACGCAATCGCCCGCCCGGTACAGGAGACGTGTTAAAAGCAAGTCCGCCCGGAAATGTTTTGATGTTTACCTATGACTGTTACAGCAACACGCTTGAACGTACCCGGGAAGAGGCCTGGTTGAAGGCTCTTACGGCAGCACTTTCTCTTCACAAGCTGTATGGTTTCCGGATTTTGTTGACGGAGAAGCCGTTTGTGTTTTTGTCGGACGTGCGGGAGATTCATTATGCGATCCATCTGGATGCTCCTCCTTATAAAGTGGTCCGGCTGTTGAACGGGAGCGAAAGCCGCGGGACGGCCGACTTTGTGGTTCCGATTGAACAGGTAAGAGAGATGTTGTATCGCCTGGCCTACATCTGGGAAATTCATCAAACCGTGCATCCGATCGATTTTGCCAAGCCAACGGACAAGAATGTGTCTTCCATATTGCATCAGCTGGATGTCCATCCCATGGCAGGAGCCTATTTTTTCAAAAGATTCCTGACAGAAAATCCGTATCCAACTAACGCTTTTGAACGGTCATGCAGGGAAATTAACCAGAAACAAGGAGGAAACATAATGGGACTTGCAAGGGAAATCGCCCTGGCCTCGCTGGAGCTTTACAAGCCGGATATCTCGCACAAAGGCAGGTCGCATCGTTATGAAAACCTGTTTCGATTAGCTGTAAAGGGGATCAAGGAGAAACGGGATAAAAGCGAATTGTGCGGATTGATCACCAAACGGCTGGAACGCCTCTCCGGTCAACAGCATTCAGGCTATGTACCGAGAATTGATGCGACGAAGGTCATGCGGTTTGTGGATCTGGTTTATGACCGGTTTTTCATGGAAGTTTGCGGAGGGAATATTGCCAAACTCAACCAGAAACAAAACCAGTTGGCAGATGGAATTTTCTTTGAAACTCATCTTGAACGGGTAAAAGAAATTCGAGAAAAACAGGCGGCAAAAGACGAAAATGGCAGGAGGGATTCAGAATGATCACACAAACAGGCTGGAAGGACTCTCTGGTAAAAAAAAGGTTGGAAAGGCATCTCCCGAACGAGGTTCCGCTTTATCCCAAAAGGCAAGCTGTTTCTTTGGTGATTGTTCGGGAGTTTGATTCGACCGCTGTGTTGACAACGGAAGGGCAGACACTGGATGTGGAGTTGGTAAGAAGCGGGCGGAAAAACAGGGAGCTGATTTCCCGGGTACTTCTGCAAAAACGCAAACAAATCGCGCCGGAACGCCGGACAGGCCGGGCGTTTAACCGCGATCGCGGCCTCGGAGAAAAATGCGCATATATGGAACAGATGTGTGGAAGTTGCCCCGACTGTCTGATATACGGGTATGCGGCAACCAGTGGTGAAGGAGCCCAGCGTTCCCGTGTGTGGACAGATTCCGGCTTTGCGATCCGTTCCTATGATGCGATGCAAAAATCTATTACCCTGAATGCAATCAAGGACTCGACCCAGGGCGGAGTTGCCGGAAGCGCGTTTGCAGAGCGGGAACATATCCGGCCCCAGGTGTTTTTCCCCACCATTGAAACGGCCGTCGATGTTACACCCTCTGAATTCCTGTACATCTTGCGCAACATTCTGGCCACAACCCGTTACGGAGCGGAGAGCAATCGGCAGGGCTTTGTTCAAAACCATGTGGCAGCCATGCTTTTTGGCAGGGGGGAGGTGCTTTCCAATCTGGCCTTGACCCAGGGTGTGTATGACCGGCTGTTGGAGAAAAACGGGGAAAATTTCAACGAGTTTCCGCTGGAACGCTCGGAAGTGACAGAAGCAGTGCTTGATGTGTTAAATGAGGAAGCACATTCGTCGTATCTCCCGGTTGAGATTTGTACCGGTGAAGAACTTCGGGCATTTCTCGCAAGTGTGCGTGACCTGTGGCGAAGTGAGGAGGCGAATGAAGAATGGCTCCGGGAGCTGGAAAACGACCATCAGGCATATCTCGAAAAACTGGCCAAATAGAAAAACGGTTTGCCTACCGTATTGTGATTGAGTTGGAGGATTACCTGTTTTTCGCGAGCGCCGAGAAGGGGAAGGTTGCCGAGACCGCTCCCCTCCTCCACAATTACGCACTGGCATATGCCATGTCCTGGGCAGTTTCTCCTTACTATTACAAATACCAGGCACCGGAATACAGCCAACATCTTCAGCCTCTGAACGAAAAGGGAATCTATATCTTCCCTGCCTCAGCAACAGAAGTAACGCACCGGCTCATGCAATATAACACCACCTCTGAATCCTTTCTGATGACCCGGGCACAAAGCCTGGGGTATCCAAACTGGGGCTTTATCAAATGCATTCGGCCGGGAGCCAGATTTGAGACATATTCCTTGAGCCGCAAATCACTTTCTTTTCCATCACGAATCCGCCTTGGGAAGTGGATGAGTCAGGCACGTCTGGAAGTGGAAGAGATCGCTCCTGAACCTGGAAAGGGAAAACAGAGTCCTGTCATGATTAATGTTCAGGATCTTCCGAAGATCCCTGACTACTTTGCATCCATGTACAA
This sequence comes from Thermoactinomyces sp., assembly GCA_049587175.1. Taxonomy (GTDB): domain Bacteria; phylum Bacillota; class Bacilli; order Thermoactinomycetales; family Thermoactinomycetaceae; genus Thermoactinomyces. The sequence continues at coordinate 7,983 of JBAVDL010000178.1, read as the reverse complement.
TGTATTGCCCACGCGGTTGGTGAAGGAAGCGGAGTGGAAAGAAGAAATAGAAGGTTACCAGGTTGGCGAGGTATTTTTGCCGGAAGCAGCATTTTGGCAGAGGTGAGGACATGATCCGGATTCGGGAAGAAAGAGCGAAAACATATAACTTGCCATTTATCGGAAATATTCGTCCATACGCGCACCAGGCCGTACAACTTCGGTTGGTTGATCGGGCTGTCAGGGGAAAGGGCAAGGCAATCATATGGAACAGGGCACGAACCGGAGCGGGAAAAACTCTGGCCAACTATGGCTATTTGACTCAAAATCCCCAAATGAGAGCCCTGGGAGTCTATCCGGTAAACGAGCTTGTGAAGGATCAGTTTCAATCATTGAAACAGGGCTTGCCGCTGGGCATCTGGGATGAAATCTCTCTCTGGACTGCGGAAGAGATGCGCAAAAACCGAATGCCGGGAGAAAACAAGCTGGAACAGATCAAGCGCTTGTCTACCCCTTATCACCGGGCCGTAATGACCAATCCGGACCACTTGATGCTGATTGCCCAGGAACGGCTGTATGCCTATCGGCAGGGTGAGCGGGTGGAAGCTTTTTACCGGCTTGGTGAATATGCCCTTCAGGTATTTGATGAATTTCATCTGTACAATATTGCACAGGTGAATTTCCTGGCGCAGTGGATGGCCTTCATGGCAGCTTCGTTTCCAAACAGGGAATTTGCATTTATGTTGTCTTCGGCAACTCCGCGGCCTGATGTGTTCCGGTTGCTTGAAGGAACGGGAATAGAGATCTGGAATGTCCAGGAAGAAACAGATCGTTGGCTGAAAGAGGAGAATCCGTCAGTATACGAAGAGAGAGTCTTTTTGGAGCCGATTTATTTGCAGGTGGTTTCAGGTTATTTGCAGGCATGGAACACCGGTGAACGAATTATGCAGAATTGGGGTGAAACAGAGTCTTATTTGTCGGAGTGGCCCGATGCGAAAGGGTTGATCATCCTCGATTCCATACATGAAGCGCAAGTTCTGGCCAATTCATTGCGAGAAAAAGGATATGACGTCGGAGAAGTACACGGTCTGTCTGACCGTAGCCGAAGCCGGGAAGCATTGGCCAGGCAAATCACAGTGGCCACTGCAACGGTGGAAGTGGGAGTCGACTTCAAGGATGAGTTGCGCAAGGATTTCCTGATTTTTGAAGCGCGCAATGCCGGAAGCTTTATGCAACGGCTTGGCCGTATCGGCCGCGGCAGCCGCCTGAATCCTGAACCGCCGCTGCATGTCTGGGCTTATGTGCCGGGGTATGTGGCTGAGCAAATTCGGGACTGTTCCTCATCTGAAATTTCCAGGGCGGAACTGGAAGAGATGGTGACAGGGGCGTATCAAACTTTCCAGAATTTCTCCCGCTACATTGAAAAAGTGGGAGGAATGAACCTGGTCCACAGTCTTCATCTGCAGAAAAAGCATCATATGGATCGTGAGCAAAATCCGGCTCTTGAAACGGTAAAAGACTTTGCCGGCCGGATGTACGGCGTCGGGTTTGAGGAAATGGAGCGCCAATATCTGAGCTGGAAACGTGAGAAACTTTTGGAGCCTGTTTTGAGTTTCCGCGGACAAAATACCCTTGAATACCAGATTCTCGGATGGGAACCTGAAGAGTCGGAGACCTTTTATCCGGATATCTGGTTTTGGGACGAAACCTCTCCAGATATTCCCCTCAAGCGCTATGATTACAGTTTTGTGCTCAGACGTCGCCGGGTACGGTTTGTGGACAGGGAAGAGCTTGTCAAGCGAGTGAAAGAACATGTTGCCGGGCCGGAACAGGAAGAATTGTTGCAGTCTCTTAAACGGGACCATGTTCTGGGACATGCAGTTGCTTTGGGGGTTCGGGACAAGCCGGCCAGCCTTGTTTGGCGGCTTCCGTTCAAGGCATCACGCTATGCAGAACAGCTTGTTCGGCTGGATCGCCTGAGTCTTGAGTCAGATGAAAGAGACCTGAATGATCAGTTGAACATGTTATTTCAATCCATGAGGAGAACTACCTGGATCGTCTACATTGTCAAGCGGTCAGTCAGAGAGCTGAACGATCATCTTCGCCTGCCGCCCATGTTCCGGGTGTATCCGGCTAAAACGGCACAGGGAGCGGACTGGAGCATCGCATTCAATTCTGAAGCTTTTCAACTCTGGAGTGTCTGGGAAACAGTCAAAAGTGAGGTTTTCTGAGATGGAAATGATGGTGGAGGCTCATGCCATCAATGCATATATCTACTGTCCCCGCCGCTGCTATTACGAGTATGTGGAACGCGTGTTTTATCATAATGTCTATACGATTCATGGGAAACTGCTGCATGATCATGTCGATCATGCCGGCATGGAGCATCGGGGGGAACGGCAACTCTTCCGTTCCCTTTATCTCCGGTCCGAGAGTCTGGGGTTGTCTGTCCGGTGTGATGTCATTGAAGAGGCAGACGGTTCCGTATATCCAGTTGAGTATAAACGGGGACAACAGGCGGGCTGGGAAAACAACCACTTGCAACTTTGCGCTCAAGGATTGGCGTTGGAAGAGCGGATTGGCAGAGAAGTTGCGTTTGGATACCTCTTTTATTACGGATCGTTCAGACGGGAAAAGGTCATGTTTGACAAGTCTTTAAGGGAGCGTACGAAGCAAGCGGTCAAAGAAATCCGGTCCCTGTATTTTCAGGATCTGCCGCCTGAAGGGATTGATGATTGGGCCAAATGCCAAAAGTGCAGTATGGCAGATTATTGCCTGCCGCAGGAAAGAGCCGGATTGAAGGGGAAAGTGCCATGGGAACATTTTATTTGAGCGAGCCTTATTGTTTTGTGCGAAAAGAATCGGAACGACTCAAAATCTATAAGGACCGGTCTCTGATCCGTGAAGTGAGGGTTCAGGAGTTTTCCCGCTTTTTTATCCATGAGTCATCGACGTTGACCACAGATGCGTTGATGTTGCTGGCAGAAAAGGGGATTGATGTAGTTTATTTTTCGGGGAATCGCATGGTTGGCCGGTTTATCGGACCGGAAAACAAAAACGTCCGCTTGCGGATTGCCCAGGTGGAAGCACATCTGTCCCGGGAAAAAAGCTTTCACATCGCACGGAATCTGGTTCTGGCCAAATTGAAAAACACCCGGACCAGCCTGCAACGTTTCGCACGCCGTCGCGAATTGGATCTGGATTCGGTCATATTGTTTATCAAGCAATCGATGGATCATGCTTCAAGAGCGCGGGATCTCGAAGAATTGCGCGGGATTGAAGGAATGGCGGCCAAACGTTATTTTGAAGCAATCCCCATGTTGATTCGGAAAAGCAGCTTCCAGTTTGACGGGAGAAGCCGAAGGCCGGCCAAAAATCCGTTTAATGCCATGCTGAACTACGGCTATGCCCTGTTGAGGGCGGAACTGACAGGAGCCCTGCAAGCTGCCGGTTTGGATCCTTATATCGGGTATCTGCATCGGGAAAGGTATGGCAGGGAATCACTGTCACTTGATTTGATGGAAGAATTCCGATCAGTCATGGTTGACAATCTGGTCATTAAAATGGCCAACCAGGGCGTGATCAAACCCAAAGATTTTCATGATGATATGGGTGAGCCGCGTTTAAAGGAACATGCCCGGAAACGCTTTTTGGAGGAATTTGACCGCAGGCGAAAAGATGAAGTGTTTCACCAGCTGTTGCGAAGGAAAATGAGTTACCGCGAGGTGTTCCATAAACAGGCAATCTTGCTGGCCAAATTTATCAAAGGGGAAATGGACGATTATTATCCTTTCCTGGTTAAATAAACAGGGGGCTGTGACATGAAACGCGTGATCTGTTATGATATAATCGACGATCGCAGAAGAAACAGGATATTTAAACTTCTGAAGGATTATGGACGGCATGTGCAATATTCCGTGTTTGAAGTGGAATGTGATGAAAAAAACTGGCTGCAGCTTCAATTCCGCCTGGAATCGCTGTTGAATGAAGAGGACTCGCTGTCTGTTTACACCTTGTGCCAGTCGTGTACAGAACGCGCCTTTCATAAAGGAAGTTTTTCCATACGGCTGGCGGAAGACAAAAACCCGGTTTTATAGGAGGATTTCATGTACAGGTTATGTTTGAAAGTCAATACATCATACAGGGGAAATGCAGTCGGAGTCTTGTCAAAGCGGTTCCATGCGTTTGTCCTGCAATCGATTCAGCGTGAATCGCCCTCATTGTCACAACACTTGCATGACAGCAAAGAGCGGCAGACTTTTTCGACATGTCTAATACCAAGTGGCGGGGAAGTATGGGTCAACACTCCGGATCGGGAGATTGTCGCCTGCCTGCAACGCCATTGGTTGGATCTTCCGGATATCGATCTGATCGACTGGAAGGGAACGATTCAGGAACTTCATTGTCAAACTTTTTCCGAAACCCTGATCGCCGAAAAATTTTCTCCCGGCTTTACCTTGCATTTCCTGAGCCCGACAACCTTTTATCAACGGGGCAATTATTATCCGCTTCCGGAACTGAAGCGCCTGTTTTCCAGTGCCAGCAAGGCATATAAACTTTGTACCGGAAAGAAAGTGAATTGGGATGAACTTGAACCGCTGATCCGAAAGATCCGGATTGAGCAGTTAACACTGGCCACTGAGCGGGTTTCCTTTGGGAACTTCAATCTTGTAGGATTCAAGGGCAAAATGGCCATGAGCATCAAAGCCCTGTCAACAGAGGAACAGCATCTGGTCTGGCAATTGGCAGCCTATGGCGCGCTGATGGGATTTGGATACAAAACCGCCTGGGGGCTTGGCCAAACGCTGCTTGATCCGTTGGAAAAATATACAGGAAATTTTCCGAACACCAGGAGCTTCGAAAAAAAACCGGGGGTTGTTCGGAAACGTCAAAACCCGCATGAAACAAGGAAAAAATGAATTTCCAACTGGCAAACGGCAAGGAAAATAATTCGAAAATTTGGCCCCAAAAAGGAGGTGTTCGGAAAATGACGTAGAAGACCAGTAATAACAACGGTTACAGCGAACGCCGTCTCAACAGATACACCTCATTAGAGAGGATTGAAACGGTGCGCTCCCACCAGTCCGACACCACCGGGTTCTCCGTCTCAACAGATACACCTCATTAGAGAGGATTGAAACCGTAATAAGTTGGACGATATTGTTCATGCTTCGCCGTCTCAACAGATACACCTCATTAGAGAGGATTGAAACGAAAACCTAACAAAGATGTCCGCGGATGAATGGAAGGAGTCTCAACAGATACACCTCATTAGAGAGGATTGAAACTTGAGACAAAACCCGGTTTTTGATGAAAAAGGGAATGTTGGCGTTGTCTCAACAGATACACCTCATTAGAGAGGATTGAAACACTGATAATAAGTGTTGAATTCTATGGCTCCTTTCTGTCTCAACAGATACACCTCATCTAAGAGGATTGAAACTTGACTTGTTCGTGTGAAGCAACGCTTTGATCTTCGTCTCAACAGATACACCTCATCTTTTCTCAAAAAAAGTAAACCAGGTGCCCTAATGGCCTGGTAGCTTCTTTTTTATTTGTATAAATCCTCTATTTTTACCCATGTTTTATTTTGTAAATTGAAAACATCATCTGCCTCATGGTTTCTTATGTAATATTGAATGCAGGATGGTTTTTGACCAGCTTCATCAAAACACTCGGAGAAGAATGGAAAAATAAGATTGAATGCTATTTGATTGAGTTCTTTTCGGTCTTGTCTGTAATTTTCATTATCTTGATTGAGAAATTGTCCCAGATCAATTTCAAATTGCACTTCTCTCAACAGGTTTTTTATCCTGTTGTATCCAATCTCTTCACCATTTGACATTGGAGTAATACTTATGTCGTAAGCTCCGTATCCAATGTTGTGAACTTCGAACAAAACCATATCTGGTTCCGGGACAATATTCGCAGTAAACACCTTATTAATATTTTCTATCAAGTTTATTTTATATGAGAAAACAACCTTTTTTACATCTGTTAAACTAATCATCTTGCGCCTATCCCCCATCTGTCTTCTGCCAGTATGATTGGCTAATTGTTTACAGGGTGTATTCTACCAAACCCTGATGATGGTTTCATGTAGAACCGGTGGAATTACAAACCGGATTTCAAGGCCTGTATCGTGGGAGTCGGGGAATTATTTTTCTCATTTTTCCGTTGTTTCTTATGATATAATCGGCTTATCAAAGAGGCAGTTATTTCTCCTTTTCCGAACACCAGGAGCTTCGAAAAAAAGCCGGGGGTTGTTCGGAAACGTCAAAACCCGCATGAAACAAGGAAAAAATGAATTTCCAACTGGCAAATGACAAGGAAAATAACTCGAAAATTTGGCCCAAAAAAGGAGGTGTTCGGAAAATGACGCAGAAGACAGTAATAACAACGGTTACAGCGAACGCCGTCTCAACAGATGCACCTCATCAGAGAGGATTGAAACTATTGAATGGAACTGTTGAAATTTTTTTTGGTCGTGAGTCTCAACAGATGCACCTCATCAGAGAGGATTGAAACTGTGTATGAGTAAATGGGAAGAAATCTATCAAATCGTCTCAACAGATGCACCTCATCAGAGAGGATTGAAACGACATATGAACCATTCAGGGTATGGATAGCTAAAAAGTCTCAACAGATGCACCTCATCAGAGAGGATTGAAACATTGTTTTTGCTTTTTCAGGAGTTCTGCCTGCTCTTCTGGTCTCAACAGATACACCTCATCAGAGAGGATTGAAACGCCGGGCTTCCATCCAATTCCCACGTGGGCCTTCTGTCTCAACAGATACACCTCACCTAAGAGGATTGAAACAATCGTGCCATGCGTCCCCTCCTTGAATCCGGTTGTCTCAACAGATACGCCTTATCAAAGAGGAACCAATAACTTGTTTTTTATTCCTCAATCGGAAGATGACCAAAAATTTATCGAAATTCATGAATAAAAACCTTTTGTTCACCAAATACATTTCTTTACAGGAAAGGACTGGCCAACCGCCAGTCCTTTTAATTGTTTGTCTATTCTTTTTTATTGGTTGGGCATCTGGCTTCCAAAACCAATTTTCAAGTCCACCAGGGAAACTCTGAATAAAGGATAAAAACTTATGATTGCAATTTGTTCTTCTCAATCCAACCCATGACAAGAACCATCCATAGGTTAAATCGCGTGGAAGATCATCAAAATAGTGTCCCCCAAAACAGGCAACATTTTTCTCCTCCCATCGATAAACCAAGCTGTATTCCGCATATAAATAAAAAGTGACTTTTCCAAAATAATATTCACCCATGAGCCCAGATAAACATAGGGTAATGATGACCAGGCCCATTTGCCAGCGGGATGGAGGTGCGATCAGATTGCCAGGCATATTGACCGCAATGGCTTTATTGGTTAAAGAGGTTATCACGTTCATTTCCTATATTAAAAATAATGCTTTTCCCCAACCCCTTTCACCGGAGGAAGAGGAAAAAGCATTAAAACTGATGGCCGAAGGGGACACAGAAGCACGCAATCGGCTGATTGAGCATAATCTTCGTTTGGTGGCACACATTGTCAAGAAGTTTGAAAATACGGGTGAAGATAATGAAGATCTGATTTCGATCGGTACCATCGGATTAATCAAGGCGATTGAATCTTACCAGTTGGGAAAGGGAACGAAGTTGGCCACCTATGCAGCCCGGTGTGTGGAAAATGAGATCCTGATGTTTTTGCGTTCCCTGAAAAAAACACGAAAAGATGTTTCTCTGCACGATCCGATTGGCACAGACAAAGAAGGGAACGAAATTACACTGATTGATATATTGGGAACTGACTCCGATGAAGTGATCAATAAAGTGGAGTTGAAAATAGAGCGGCGCAATATTTACAACTACATTCATATTTTGGATAACCGGGAACAGGAAGTGATTCGGGCCCGGTTTGGGCTGGGCGGAGAAGAAGAGAAAACACAGCGTGAAATAGCGAAGGAACTCGGGATCTCCCGCTCTTATGTATCCCGGAT
>JBAVDL010000177.1:0-9878 GCA_049587175.1 Thermoactinomyces sp. | reverse complement strand
ACAATATCCGGAAGGATTTGATATTGATGAATACTTTTGTGATATGATTGAAAAGAAAGTTAGTAGAATCGGTGGAATAATAAAAAGAAAAAAGTATGATTTGCAATGGTTTGGCATCAATGAGGATAAAGAGGATTGAGGGAATATTTGGACAGGGAAACGCAAAGTTAATCCCAGTCTTTTTTATTAATCCAGATCTGTATGAAATGGTTGGCCTAAGCAGCAAGAAAATTTGTCTTGTCTAGTATCAGAAACAAAAGAAATGGACAAAGCGCAAAATTAGTTATAGGAAGAAAAGTCGTGCAATGTGTTCGTTTTCTTCTGACTCACTGTTTGTCCGCACTGGCACAAAGGTTCTTCAGTCTGGAAAAACACTATACCAATATAGGATCCAATTAAACCACCCATTTATTTACTGCCTGCCAAAGGGTTAGGCAAAAATTTTGCGGATCAAATAGATGTTGTTTTTGAGCACCCCAATAGAGGGTGCTTTTTGTTTGCAAAAAGGCAAGGACTGTCCTGGTTTACAGAGCACTTTTTGTGGAGAGACTGGAGCAAAAGAGGTGTTTTTATGTCTGGTCCTGCCCTGGAAAGAAAACATTCGCATCGCTCCATTCATGAGGGGGCCTTGCGGGAGGCCGGAAGCCTTACCGATCTGTTACGACGATTGTACAGGGAAAAACGGGAAAGAGCAGTGCACGAGGTGACAGATGCCCTGATTGAACATTGGGAAAACCGGATTCTCGCACATGCGCAGGTTGAAGAGGACGGCTTGTATTTAAGAAAAGCAGAAGCAAAGACCGGAACTGATACCGGTAATTTATATGCTGAAAAGAGATCATTATCTGATGCAAGAACTGGTGGAGGAGATTAAAACAGGATGGAAAGAGACCGGAGTGACAGATGAAATGCTGATCCGTCTTGAAGCCCTGTTGCTGATTAATCGTCTTCACTGCCGCAAGGAAGAACAGGAGTTGCTGTAACCGGAAAAGTTTGAAGAAAAGGTGATTTTCATGAGCAGAAAAGTTGCTCCGTTATTAAAAAAACTCAGGTACTTTGGAAAAAAGGAAAAACATGCGCCCCATGCCGAGGTGTCGCCATACGGGCGGGAATCGGAGAAGGTTTATCGGCGCCGCTGGCAGCATGATAAAGTGGTTCGCACAACTCATGGAGTTAATTGTACAGGTTCCTGCAGCTGGAAGGTACATGTGAAAGACGGGATTATCGCCTGGGAAACCCAGCAGACAGATTATCCATCGACAGGTCCGGGGCTTCCTGAGTATGAGCCGCGGGGATGCCCGCGGGGAGCGAGCTTCTCCTGGTATACCTACAGCCCGCTTCGTATCCGTTATCCCTATATCCGGAAAACACTTCTCCAACTGTGGAGACATACGCTTGGGAAAACCGGTGATCCGGCAGCTGCCTGGAAAGAGATTGTCGAGGATCCGGAAAAAAGCAAACAGGTTAAATCCGCCCGGGGTAAAGGAGGATTTGTTCGCGCCCGGTGGGATGAGGTCCAGCAGATTATTGCCGCTGCAATGATCTATACGGTTAAAGAGTATGGACCGGATCGCATCTTTGGTTTTTCTCCCATTCCGGCCATGTCCATGGTGAGTTATGCCGGCGGATCGAGGTTTCTCAATCTGGTTGGGGCCTCCATGTTAAGCTTTTATGACTGGTATGCCGACCTTCCGCCTGCTTCTCCGCAAATATGGGGAGAACAGACAGACGTGCCGGAAAGTTCGGACTGGTTTAACTCAGGTTATCTGCTGGTATGGGGCTCCAATCTGCCGCAGACAAGAACGCCTGATGCCCATTTCTATGTGGAAGCACGCTACCGGGGAACCAAAGTGGTCACCATCAGCCCGGATTATGCCGATTTTGTGAAATTTGCCGATCAATGGCTGGCCGTTCAGCCGGGCATGGACGGTGCTCTGGCAATGGCGATGACCCATGTGATTTTAAAGGAATTTTATGTTGATCAAGAAACGGATTATTTTACGGATTATGTCAAAAAGTTTACCGACCTTCCTTTTCTGGTTCTGCTGAAAGAACAGGGGGACTCCTTTGTCGCTGACCGGTTTCTGCGTGCCAGTGACCTTGGGATAATCTGCCGGCATGCCGATTGGAAGACGGTTATGTGGGATCAGAAGCGCAAACAGTTTGCCGTCCCGAACGGGACAATCGGCCACCGCTGGGAAGAGGATGGGAACTGGAACCTGCACCTGTATGATTCGACAGGACCAAAAACAAAGATTGAACCGACTTTGACATTGTTGGGGGAGGAAGATGAGATTCTGACTTTAAAGATGCCCCATTTTGAGCCGGAAGGGAAATCGGTTCTGAAGCGCAGCGTGCCAGCGAAAAAGATTGAGCAAAACGGCAAAACTTTCTATGTGACAACGGTATTTGATTTGCTTTTGGCCAAGACGGGAGTTTCGCGGGGATTGCCCGGCGATTATCCGTCGGACTATGATGACCCGAGGCCGTATACGCCGGCCTGGCAGGAGAAGTTGACAGGTGTTGACCGGAAGACAGCAGCCCAAATCGCACGGGAATTTGCGCAAAATGCCGCCGATTCCAAAGGCCGCTCCATGATTGTGATGGGTTCCGGCATTAATCACTGGTACCATTCGGATGCCATCTACCGGGCGATTTTAAACCTTGTTCTGTTGACAGGATCGCAAGGGGTTAACGGCGGAGGATGGGCCCATTATGTCGGGCAGGAAAAGGTCAGGCCGCTGGAAGGCTGGCAAACCATCGCCATGGCACGGGACTGGGGCGGCCCTCCCCGTTTGATGAACGGAACCTCCTTTTTCTATTTCGCGACAGAGCAATGGAAGTATGATGACCAGATGATGAGTGATCAGGTTTCTCCCCTGGTGAGCCAGCCGCGGTATCAGCATGCGGGTGACTACAACTACCTGGCCATCCGTCTTGGCTGGTTGCCGTCCTATCCGCAGTTTACGGAAAATCCCCTTGCCTTGTATGAACAGTCCGGTGCCCAAACGGAGGATGAAGCGATTTCTTATGTGGTTGACCGCATTCGGAAAAAGGATCTTCAATTTGCAGCCAAAAACCCATCCGATCCGAAGAACTTTCCCAGGATCCTGTTTGTCTGGCGGGCCAACCTGATCGGCAGTTCAGCCAAGGGACACGAATATTTTCTCAGGCATCTGCTGGGCACGCATCACGCCAACTTGAATGATCCCGGTTCGCATGTAACGACAGAAACGATTGACTGGGAGGAAGTTCCGGAAGGAAAGCTGGATTTACTGGTTAACGTCGATTTCCGCATGAGCGGAACGGGGCTCTATTCCGATCTGGTGTTGCCGGCGGCTACCTGGTATGAAAAATACGATTTGAGCAGCACGGATATGCATCCCTTCGTCCATCCGTTTAACCCGGCGATTGCTCCCCCGTGGGAAACCAGGTCTGACTGGGATTTTTTCAAAAAACTGGCCAAAACTTTTTCGGAGATGGCAGCAAAGCATTTTCCGGAACCGGTAAAAGATATTGTTGCGACCCCGCTGTTGCATGATACGCGGGATGAAATTGCCCAACCCTACGGACAGGTTGTGGATTGGGAAAAGACCGGAAACAGGCCGGTTCCGGGAAAAAACTTCCCCCGCCTGCATGTGGTGGAACGGGATTACCGCAAGGTATATGACAAATTCATCGCCCTGGGGCCGATGGTAAAGGAACAAATCGGGGCCAAGGGACTCGGCTGGAACGCCAGAGAGGAATACGACCGGTTGAAGGAATTGATTGGCCGGGCAGGGGGGACACAGGAATACCAGGAATGTCCCAGTCTGTTTACTGATCGCAATGCGGCAGAGGCAATTCTGGCCTTGTCCAGCGCAACCAACGGTTCCCTGGCAATGAAAGCCTGGGAGGAAGCGGAGAAAAAGACAGGGCAGAAATTGAAGGATCTGGTGGAAAAGCGGTCAGAAGAGCATATCACGTTTCAGGAAATTACATCGCAACCCCGACAGGTTCTTTCCACTCCTGTCTATAGCGGGACAGAAACCGGTAACCGGCGCTATTCCCCGTTTACAACCAATGTAGAGCGGCTGGTTCCGTGGCGGACATTGACTGGCCGGCAGCAGTTTTATCTGGATCATGAACTGATGTTTGAGTTTGGGGAGGAATTGCCCGCCTTTCGGGCCCCCTTGAGGAAAGCTGCTTTTTATGACGGGGATCGCCGGCCGGACAGGAAAGAAAAGGAGATTGCCCTGCGGTATCTGACGCCGCATTACAAATGGTCGTATCACAGTACGTACTGGGATACCCTGCCGATGTTGACCCTGTTTCGCGGCGGCCCGCACGTCTGGCTAAACCGGGATGACGCGGAGGAAGCCGGGATTAGGGATAACGACTGGCTGGAGATGTACAACCGTAACGGCGTGGTGGTGGCCCGGGCGGTCGTAACTCATCGCCTGCCGAGGGGGGTTGCATTCATGTATCACGTCCAGGATCGGTACATCAATGTTCCCGGCTCTCCAACCAGCAAGCTGCGCGGAGGGACGTTCAACAGCCCGACGCGGATCCATATCAAACCGACCCAGATGATCGGCGGCTATGCCCAATTAAGCTACGGGTTCAATTATTATGGCCCGACGGGAAATCAGCGGGACGAACAGGTGATCATCCGCAGACTGGGCAACCAGGAGGTGGACTGGCTTGAATATTAAAGCACAGTTTGGCATGGTGATGAACCTGGACAAATGCATTGGCTGCCACACCTGCAGTGTTACCTGCAATAATACCTGGACCAACCGGCCCGGGGCGGAATACATGTGGTGGAACAATGTGGAGACCAAACCGGGAATCGGTTATCCGAAAGAATGGGAAAACCAGGACGAACGCAAGGGGGGATGGGTTTTAAAGGATGGGAAACTGGAACTGCGGGCAGGCAGCCGGACCAGCAAGCTGTTGAATATCTTTTATAATCCGGCAATGACTCCAATCGACGATTATTACGAACCGTGGACATACAATTATGAGACCTTGATCGAAAGTCCGGAAAGGCAGCATCAGCCCGTTGCCCGTCCCAAATCCCGGTTGACCGGTGAATATATGAAGCTGGAATGGGGCCCCAACTGGGAAGATGATCTGGCCGGCGTATATAAAACGGGCAAACGGGACCCGAATATGCGTGGATTGGAAGAGCGGATAAAATTCCGGTTTGAACAGACGTTTATGTTGTATCTGCCGCGCATCTGCGAACACTGTCTCAATCCCCCCTGTGTGGCTTCCTGTCCTTCGGGAGCCATATACAAGCGGGATGAAGACGGGATTGTACTTGTTGACCAGGATGCTTGCCGAAGCTGGCGCTTCTGTGTGACCGGCTGTCCGTACAAAAAAGTGTATTTTAACTGGAAAACCAATAAGGCGGAAAAGTGCACGTTCTGCTTTCCGAGAATGGAAGCGGGATTGCCGACAATCTGTTCGGAAACCTGTGTCGGCCGGCTTCGTTATATCGGGATTGTTTTCTACGATCTGGATAAAGTGGAGCAAGCGGCTTCTGTTAACGATGAAAAAGATCTGTATCAGGCCCATCTTGATCTGTTTCTTGATCCTCACGATCCGGAGGTGATCGAAGCAGCCCGGAAAGCCGGTTATGCCGAGGACTGGATTGAGGCAGCCCAGCGTTCTCCTGTTTACAAGCTGGCGGTAGAACAAAAAATCGCGTTGCCCCTTCACCCCGAGTATCGGACGATGCCGATGGTTTGGTATGTGCCGCCGCTCAGCCCGGTTATGGACGCTTTTGGAAACGGAGTGGACGGCATTCATCCGCAGATACTCTTCCCCGCGATTGATAATATGCGTATTCCGGTCGAATATCTTGCCAACCTGTTCAGCGCGGGAGATACAGAGGTGATCCGGTCTGTGCTGAAAAAGATGGTGGTGATGAGAAGTTACATGCGATCGGTTCAGTTGAACCGGGAACCTGACCGGAATCTCCTGAGCCAGGTTGGCCTGACGGAGGAGACCCTGCGGGAGATGTATGAACTGGCCGCCATTGCCAAGTATTCAGACCGGTACGTTATTCCTTCTTCCCATCGGGAAAAGGCAGACAACATGTTTCTGGGTCAGGGAACAGCCGGGTACGATTTTATGGAAGGTTGCTCCAGTTGTGCGGTAAATCCGAATCTGGACGATTCATACAAGTTTGGAGAAGAGTATTGGGGGGATATCGGTGAACGAGTACCAAAAAATCTTTAAGCTGGCTTCCGTTTTTCTGGAATACCCGGAACGGGAATGGATAGAGAATGACGGGATCAGGGAGGAGGTAACCTCCCTGGAAAACCGGAGGGTTCGGAAGTGTTACCTCCGGTTTCTGGACGGGATCGAACCGGAAACCATTTGTGAGACATATGTCCGTACCTTCGATTTCAGCGATAAAACAACCTTGTATCTGACATATCCGTTATTTGGCGATCATCGGGAACGGGGCGAGGCCTTGTTAAAATTGAAACAGGAATTCCGGGAGGCGGGCTATCCCTTGTTGGGCAATGAACTTCCCGACTATTTTCCGCTAGTGCTGGAGTTTGCCTCCATGGCGGATCCGGCAGCCAGCCGGAAGGTGCTGATGATTCACAAAAAAGGAATCGATCAGCTATTGGCGGGGCTGGAGGAAATCAACAGCCCTTATCGATGGGTGCTGCGAGGATGTATTTATGCTATCGACTCTTTTTTCAGGGAGAATCAGGCTGTCTCCTGAGGCTATATGGAATGGAGGAAATTCCATGAATTTGTATGATCAGTTTTTCTGGTTGATCTACCCTTATATCATGCTCACCCTGTTTGTTGCCGGCCATATTTACCGTTACAACACCGACCTCTTCGGGTGGTCAGCCAGGTCCAGCCAGATATTGGAAATGAAGCGGTTGCGTTTGGGAAGCATCCTGTTTCATTGGGGGATTATCTTTGTCTTTTTTGGTCATGTGGCAGGTGTTTTAATTCCCAAAGGTTTTTATGAAGCGATTGGAATCACGGAAGAGATGTATCACTTTGGAGCAGTCTTGTTTGGCGGAGCGGCCGGAGTAGCTGCTGCTGTCGGAATCCTGCTGTTATTCTGCCGGCGCGCCTTTGTGCCCCGAATCCGTATCAACAGCCAGAAAAGGGATTTTCTCGTGCTGTTTCTGCTGGCAGCAGTTATTTTGACCGGGTTTACCAATACAGTAGGGTATACGGCTACGGGAGCTGCCTTTGATTACCGGGAAACGATCGGCCCCTGGTTCCGCGGAATTCTGACTTTTACCCCTGATGTCCAACTGGTAACCGGTGCCCCGCTCAGTTTCCAGATTCATATCTTTTCCGCCCTGTTACTGTTTGGCATCTGGCCCTTTACCCGTCTAGTCCACATGTGGAGTCTGCCCCTTGAATACCTGAACCGGCATTATATCGTGTACCGGCGGATGCGTGCAAAGAAACTGACGGATTCATAAGAGTCCGGCTTCGGCGGTTAATCTGCCGGCGGTCTAACCGGTATCATTCTGGAAGAAAGCGGAGAAAGTAAATCTTCACTGCTGATTTTTCCTGTTTTGTGAAGGGGTTTCCCTGTGTAAAACCGGTTTTCCAATGTTGCAGATAGCTGCCGGAAATTGTCTTGAAAGACAGGTATGAAAAAAAACAGCCCTTGTCAGGCTGCTACATATTGTTTCAAACTGGATTATAAATTCCTCAGGTCCGGTTTGTAATTCTTTTTCAACAAGGGTTTGTCCACTTTTCCCAAAGCATTGCGGGGCAGTTTGTCTACAAAAATCAGGTCAACCAGATTATGCTTGGGCAATTGTGCGTAGACATGGGCAAATACTTTTTCTCTGGTGAGATTTTTTTCCGGCTTTGCCACAACAAATGCACAGGGAACCTCACCCCATTCTTCATGATAAAGTCCTACCAGGGCCGCATCGGCTACTTCCTCCAACTGTTTGATGACACCTTCCACCTTGCTTGGGAAAATAGCTCCCGTTCCGCCAAAGTAAATCACATCCTTGTAACGGTCGACCACATAGACAAATTCGTTTTCGTCCATGTATCCGGCGTCCCCGGTGAGAAACCATTCCTGATATTTGGCTTTGTCGGTTTCGTCGGGATCATGCCAGTATTCCTTGAATACCATGGGACCTTTGAAGGCTATTTCCCCGATTTCCCCGGCGGGAAGCTTTTCTTTTGTCTTGCGGTCCAAAATGGCAACATCAAACAGATAGGGTCTTCCGGCGGAGCCTGCATATTCCATGCCGACAACCGGACTCCAATAACAGCCGCCTCCCGCACTTTCCGTTGCACCATAGATTACTGAAATGTGAAAGCCAAGCTTCCCGTAATCTTCAATCAGCGAACGGGGAACCAGCGAACCGCCGGTCTGGATTTCTTTAAGCGTACTAAACGTATAATTCGATTTATAAATGAATGGCAGCATCAGCCGCAAAAATTGCGGAGGAACAAACATAATATTGATTTTTTCCCGCTCAATTATTTCAAGCAGTTTTTGCGGAGTTAGTTCAGGCATAAAAATAATGGTAAACCCGATCATGCTCTGGAAAGTAATAATGGAAATGGATGAAATATGGCCGAGCATGGTTGGAATCAATACTCGCTGGGCGAATCGGTAACAACCGGTCAGACCGTTGTTTAATCCGGATGCACGCAAATTGGCATGGGTCAGGACAACTCCCTTGGGTCGTCCCGTCGTTCCCGAGGTATAGGCAATCACGGCCGGATCTTCGGAAGTTATATCTGCATGGGGATATGTATTGGGCAGAGCAGCCAGTTTTCTGGCAAACTCCGGTTCCAGACCAGCCTGATACGAGGATTGTACCAAACGGGTCTGTTCCGGTACTTTCAGTGAATAGACCAGACCGGCAAAACTTTCATCATAAAACAGGATTTTCGGTTCAACATCATGGATTATGTCATTTAGCAAGTCTTGCGTCCAACGCCAGTTCAATGTGACAATTACAGCACCGATTTTCAGTGTGCCCATCAGAATAAGCGGGTATATGAAGTTTGTTTCGGGAATAACCGCTACCCGGTCGCCTTTTTTGATTCCCAGAGACAAAAGAAAGTGTGCAACCTGGCTGGACAATTCATCATATTCTTTGTAAGTCAATCTCTGTCTGGGCCCGACAAGGGCTTCCAACTGTCTGTACTGCCTGGCCCGCCTGTGCAGGATTTCTCCCAAAGGCAGATCAAAAAAATTCATAGCTATTGACCTCCTAAAAAAAAATAGATAGATCAAAATTGTATTATATAGCTATAATTTATAATATAAGAAGAAAAAGATGTTAATATTTTATAAATTAATTGGATTACCAGTCGTTTTATCAAGTAAGAGTCATTATAAAAAAAGATGAAATTATATTTGGTTTGCCGTGTGCCAGACTTTCACGCCAAGGGTGGGAACGATGAAAAAACTGTATTTGTCTTGTTCCGTTCATTCTGTATATAAAAATGAATTGCTTTACTCCAGCAAGAATAAAAACACAAGACTTTACGAAATTATCTTTCCGCAACAACAGGGAATTGGAGCGCATATTCATACGTCCGGAGAGGATTGCGCCCTGGTGTTGTCCGGAAACCTGACTTATTTTGTGGACAATCGGAAAACGGTCAAAGCCGGGCCGGGCAGCATTGTATTTGGCTGGCAAAATGTATTGCACGGGTACCTGAATGAGGAAAAAGAACCAGTGCATCTGCTTGTTTTTGTTACCCCGGGTAAAATCGGATTGGCCTATCCTGGAGATGATGACCCGGCCGTGCGGAAAATTCCTGTAGAACGCCGCAAGGTTCATGCAGACGGAAAGGTAAACGTTTCCTCCGACCATTCAACTTTTAAAACCGTTGTAATCGATGGCCGGTATGAAGAACCT
>JBAVDL010000176.1:0-12881 GCA_049587175.1 Thermoactinomyces sp. | reverse complement strand
CTCACTAGCTGCGTTATTATGAATAGATAAAAACAGATTGCATTTTCGTGCGTTTGCAAAGTCAGCTCTTTGAGCCAACTCCAGAAAGCGGTCATCCCACCGGGTCAGGGAAACAGAAACACCTTCATACTGACCAAAATAGTTGTTGATTCTTTTGGAAATATCCAGGACAACGTTTTTTTCTGCCAGTCCAAATCCTTGAGCACCTGAATCTTTTCCGCCATGACCCGGGTCAATCACAACATAAATGCTCACAGATCGACACTCCTTTTCTCTTTTCATCCCGGCAGAAAAATGTGGAAAAACTTATAATTAGTAAATTCTGCATATAGTATATAATATCCTTCTTTTTAAGAATGATTTTTTAATAAAAAATGATTTTATTATTCTAGTATTATTATATCCTTATTTTTCCAGTTTTTGCAAGGCGACTTCACCAAAAAAAAGAAAAACCTTTCAAGATTTTATAACCTTGAAAGGTTTTTCCCGGTTGGATACGATTTTCAGGCTCCCGTACGGTTATCTCCCTGAACACAAAATTTATCTTTATCTGTCAATCTTCATCTTCAAAGAAATCTTCCAAATCATCTTCATCATCTTCAAACAATTCATCAACGACTTCATCCATAATCATCGCCCCCGCCATTCCGGCAACAAACCCGCCAATTACTCCGCTCAATCCCGAAGAACTGTGTCCATGATGTCCATGGCTGAAATGATGATCATGAAAATAACCACCTGTACCATAGTTGGCCATATCTTCGAGAATTCCTTTTATCTCTTTGACCAGTTCCTCTTCCGATTCCAGCAAGTGTTTGGGAATGAACACTTCCCGTTTCACTTCTTTTTCATCCCCGTAAGAATAAAGATCCAGTTCGACCAGCATATGAACACCATCGGGCTGAATGGCAGCAACAAATTCGAGTTCTTCTGCCTGTCCCCGCAAGAAGTCCGTAGGGAACAGTTCAAACTCCTGCCCGTGTCCATTAAATTTGCGGGAGTCATGTTTCTCCCGGAATCCGAGACGGTTGAGCGCATCAAGCACCATTTGCAAAGGATGGGGACAGACAATTTCGATATAATCACGGTCTTTTTGATCTATGCCACCGGCAATATCAAGGTTTGTACTGAAAAAGTAAGTGACATGATTTCCGGAAATCAAAAGGTCAAATGGCAAAGAATAATTGAAAGGAAATTCTTTCTGTTCCCCGGGATGAATCGTAAAAGATTCATAGATCGGAATGGTTGCAACCGTATGAACAGATTCTGTTTCATCATGACGAATGGCAACCTTCAGCAGAACCTCAATCTTGTTGATTTTCTGTTCTGCCTCTCCGCCCTTGATCACCAATTTCCCCTGAATGTTTTCCCCAAGCCGGAATTGGTTCTTATCCAGTACCAGATCTACCTCTGCCGCTCCTTTGCCAAAACGGGCCATCAATTTCTTAAACATTATGTTCACCTTCCCCGTAATGAATAATCATCCCAGCACTCTTTCACCTGACTGCGGTGCCGGTGATCCTTGATTGCTTCCTGTTCAGAATAGTAATAAATCAGGTTTTCGGGTTTTATTTCATTGGCAACATGACATCCGATCGGATGATAAACATCGCTGTTTCTGCTTGCAACAAAAATATTTTTTTCCTTTTTCAGGGACTCTGTCCGAAAACCGTCTTTCCTGCTGTAGTCATCCCACTGCCAAATTCCGATTTTTTTTCGTTGCGCTTCCTGTTCAGCTTCCGTCAGCCTGTCCAGATATTTGGCGTCCGGGTTATCCACATAAGCAACGCGGGCAAATCCGCTTTTGACCAACTCCTCCTGCAACAGCTTGCCATCCAGGATCACATAAGCCAAAAAACGTCCGTACTGATCCCTTTTTGTCTCTTCTTTTTCCAGTTCAATTTTTTTCGCTTCCTGGATCAGTTTCTGTGTGAATGCTTTTGCTTCTTCACCAAGGGGCTGTTTCCCGATTTCCGGGTGATTGGTTTCCGGTGTATCCACCAGCAGCATCCGGACGGTCTCCGTTTTTTCTTTCAACCGGATCTTGAGCGTGTCCCCGTCCACTACCGAAACCGCCTGTTTTGGAACTTCCGTTTTTTCTGTATTTCCACAGCCGGCGACAGCGAAAATTGCCAATAACAAACCCCATACGATGAAAAATTTTTTCAACCTCGTTCCCTCTTTCCTTACTTGTCTCATGTCAACAGATAAATGTTTCCAATTTTCTCTTCTTTGTCAATTTAACACATTCACACACAAAAATCAAATTCGGTAAAGAAAATTAAACCCATTTTTTTATAACAGGGTAATCAAACGGACGTTCCTGCAGTGCCCGCGCTATCCCCATTACTGGTAC
Organism: Thermoactinomyces sp.; assembly: GCA_049587175.1. GTDB lineage: Bacteria > Bacillota > Bacilli > Thermoactinomycetales > Thermoactinomycetaceae > Thermoactinomyces. The sequence continues at coordinate 10,525 of JBAVDL010000176.1, read as the reverse complement.
AATTAATGCGATCAGAGCAAAAACAACCAGGAACGGAATCCCGATCAAAATCCAGGCAAAAACAGAGGAAAGCCAGATCAAACCAGCCATAACGATATGAAAAATCAATGCTTGCAGTGAGAGCCGCTTCAACTCACGATCGCTGGCCAGCAGATAAACAACAACAGGAACCAGGATCGGCGCAAACCAGATACTGGCATGGGTCAAAATCTTGATCCATTTTGTTTCCATCTCTTTCATCTCCTTCTTTCAGCAAAAAACATTAAAATCATCGATCATCGCTTTTCTGTTTAAACATCTGCAAACAAAACAAAGAGATCACAAGTGTTCGTGTATCCGTAAAACGATACCCGTTTTCAATATCTTTTCCCAGTCATGTTTTCCTTCATGTCCGGCGGATCCGAATGGTCAATATTATCTATTTTGACATGGCATTGTTGGTTTCCCGTTAAGAAATTACCACCTTTCCATTTACGTGAACCATATTTCTCCCTGTTTCATGAAATCGTCACTGTTTTCTGCAACTTGGCATAAAAAAACGTACAGTTTATGACAGATGAAGACCGAACATGAACCATCTTCATTTGAACTGGATACATTGGTTAACACTTGTTCATGCGCAAAAAACATTCTGCCAGATCAGGGAACCGAACTGAGAGAATTGCAGGTATTCCATTTGCTCCGTTGTTTATCCACGAACTCCCGGGATTATAAAAACAGCCACACCGGCCTTGCGAAAAGCTCAGGCCAGACAACGGGTAAAAGACATCAAAATTGCATGGCACGGTTTATTACTTACATGTATAAAAGAAGTTACAATCATCTTATGATTTGAACCGGCTGCCTGCCAATGATTGCCATCCAAATGCCCTTTTTACGGATAAACTATAAAGCCATGCGGTTTTAAGCTGGAGAATGTTCTGGCTCCATGGCAAAAGAAAAACGGGCAGAACTGCAAGGCAACCGCCGCGTGTCCTGCCCGCTTCCCGCACATGGCTTCCATTATGAATTTTTCGTCTCCGGAAAATGCCTCCAATTTCAAGAACAGGGAAGTTTGCGCCAAGAACATGGTAATGTTTGGTTTTCCTTCTGAGACACTGGTTTTATCCAATTTTAATATACAACCACTTCATTTTTGGCCGGATGATGCTTTTCATCCCGCCGTTCTGTCATTTTGGCAGAGAAATTTACTTATTTGGCCGATCCGGGCTCTCCTTCAGAACCATAAATTTCAAGTTCATAGATTCTGGCTGCCGTGTCACTGGTATTGGTTGCCTTGGTTATATAGAGCCTGACATACCGGGCGTTAACAGGATCGATGGTTCGGCAGGTAATATTGTCGGTATTGTCAAGAACCGAATCTGCGTCTTTCCAGTTCTGGCCGTCAGTACTGGTTTGCAATTTGAAATCCCTTGTATTCCAGCCGCTGCTTTCATTCCCGTCCCCGGCATGTCTTACGAGCCAACGATGAATCGTATATACCTGTCCCAGGTCGACCATCAGCCATTTATCGGTGCTTCCGGTCTGGCACCATTTTGTATCCCTCTTCCCATCTACCGCAAAGGGAGGAATCTCCTGCTCATTCACATAACCGCTGGCGGTCGCCTTTTTGTTTAATGCCAGGTTCGTCCCCAATCGGGTTAAAACCGCTTTTACTTTTACATCCTGCTCGGGCATGATGACTCTGGTACTGATTGATTCTGGATCTTCCACAGGTCCTTCCCATTCTTTAAACATATAACCTGTCGGAACATCTGCGGTAACAGCAACTGCGGTTCCAGCAGGATAAGATCCGCTTCCTTTGCCGTTTTCTACGGTAAGTTTATAGGTTTTTGCCGGTTCTTTTTCATCATAAAGTGTTGCCGCGGGTACAGTATCATCATTTGGGTTGTTGGAAGCTGTCATGGCAAAGATGAGAAGATTTTCATTGTCCGGCAGAGTGATATGTGTGGTTCCCTTGGGCAAATCAAGCTGATATCTGAAGAGATAGACATAATCATAGACGCTGTTTTTGTCCGGTATGTGTGTGTGGGTGGCATTCCAGGCTACAGGAGCGCGCTTGATACCGAGGTAGGAGCCGGCAGCCAGCTGATCCCATCCTCCAATATGCTCTTTGTAATCCTGAATTTTTATTTTGACTTTCTTGCCGTTTACTTTAAATGTTTCTGTAACATCCCCTTTGGTGGAAGCAGCCAGGAAATATACCCGCTCGTACCCTTTCGGGATCGTAATTTTTTGCCCGTTGGAAGCGACTGCATTTTTCCTGCCGTCTTCGTCAGCTCCCATTTTGAATTGGATTCCCTTGCTGGAAATCACAGACGGGAACAATTCCGCCGGAATTGTCCTGTTTTCCGAATCAAGTGAACCGTCTTTCCTGTTACTGTCGAAGCTGACAACATCTTTGTTATAGGGGAGTTTGATCGTTCTGGAAGATGGTGCTGACAATTTGGACGGAGGGGCTTTTAATGTCAAGGCAAAAGTCTTCGGCTCATACTTGCCGATATTAAATACCAATTTCCCGTCTTTTACGACAGCAGGACCAATTTCCTTTTCAAAACCATTTACTTCTTTTGCACTCCTGATTCCATTTCCCATTGACAAAACTACATTGGAAACGGCTTTTCCGCCGGTTTCCTGTACCCTTACAATAACCTGATTGCTGTCTTCCGCCTGCTTCAAGGCCTTGACCGTCACCTGCGGATGATCCACATTCAGGAAAGAGTAGCTATTCCCGAGTTTCCCCGGATGTTTTTCAGTTGTAAATGCTTTTAATGGCTGGTTGACTCTCTCCCCCTGTGTGACGGTATTTCCCTTGACCCAGTCTCCCTTGTGGCCATAAATGGAGTAAAGGAACCGGTTCTCGCCAAAATCCTGCACATCCTGCCGGTTGTTTCCATAGGAGCCTTTGGGAGTGTGGATCAATGTCAGCCGGAGCGTATGGTCATTCGGCTTGTCCCACCCATATTTGCTGTCGTTGATGATACTTACCCCATAGTCTCCGGATTGATCCGTAAGATCGGCCCATTGTTGAGCAGGCACTTCATACAATTTCCTGGTATTGTTTCCCCGTTTGATTGTACCGATCCCCAGATCATAGGTTGCCTCGGGATTGGATACCTGGAGCGGGAAAGCTGCTTTTAACAGGGTACCTTTGCTTTGCCAGTCTACATTGTTTTCCACATCCACACGATTCGCATCTTCTCCGGCTGTCAGGCGAATGATCTGCGTAAAAGAGGAGCCGGCTGTCTTGCGGACAACTTTCAGCGCGACACTGACCGGTCCATTTTCCACAATCCCAACTTTTGCCGGCCCGCGGACAACCTCCCTTGGACCTGCATCAATATCTTCATACAGGATTTCCCAGGAAGGCCATGTTTCGGAACGGTTATCAAACAGCTCAAGTCTGGCCGGTTTTGCCAGCAATTCTTTTTTATTGGCCTTGTCATAGACACTTGCGATATCCCCGTTTTTATCAATCGTTACCTTGAGGTACTTGTTTTCCAGCGTGGATGGGGTTGCCTTTAATCCGGTATCCATTTTGCTTGCTTCACTGGCTGGTTTTATTTCATAAACCTTGTAGCCAACAGATGGCATATCCGCCAGGAAAGTAAGTGTCACTTTCTTTCCATCCACCTTGCTTACCTGAGAGGGGACTTCCTTTCCATCGGGGCCATAAACCTTAACGGCCTTGACGGCATCTGCAAAAGTTACTGTTGCTTCCACAGCGTCCTGGCGCGCCTTGGAAAGGGGATTGTATACAACCACAGGAATGCCGGCAGTATTCGTGTTCAGGCTGCGGGAGACCGCTCCAACACCATTGACAAGCTCTTCTGCAAACTGGTTCAGGGAGAGGATATAGTCATTCCAGGAAATCTGATAAGCTGAAGGCAAACTCGTTCCCGTGAGATCGTCATGCATCTGATGCCAGATAAAACGCTTCCAGGCTGTATTCAATTTTTCCTTCGGATAAGGCGCACCACCAAGCCAGTCAGCGATGACACCGGTTCGTTCCGTGGCATCGGCGAGAAGTTCATTGTGGCGGTTCCATCTTTTGGAGATGGTCTTGGATGTATATGCTCCAACAGCATGCGTACTCATCACCAATTCCCCGTCATAGACAGGAAGTTTTTTGGCCTGTTCCGGCGTAATGTCTTTGTAAAGCTGATCTGAGGAAGCGCTGGTTACTTGGACACCGGTTTCAGGATCTTTGCCCTTGTCGATATCCTTTTGCAGGGTATTTACCGATGTTTCACCGGGAGAACCACCGGTATCCCCGGTCCCATGATAGCTATATGCCGCATGGATACCAGATCTCTGGCCATTTTCCCTGACGCGGTCCACCCATTTGGAACCGGGTGCACTTAAAGAATTCTCATAAGTGGTTGTATAGTTGCCCGGATTTAAGGCGGCAATCAGGCTGGAGCCATCCACTCCGTACCATTTCCCGATATCAAAGGGAATCCCGTAAGCAGAACCCCAGGTCAATTTCTGGGTGGAAAATCCTTTCAATCCCATATGTGACGCGACAGTCGGGAGAGCATAGCCAAAACCAAAACAGTCCGGCAAGAAAATATCCTGGCTTGTTTTTCCAAACTCTTTCTCAAAAAATTTGTTTCCCAGCAATATATTGCGCATCAAGGCTTCTGGCGAGGGAATATTGACATCTCCCGCATCCCATGAACTTCCGGCAACATTCCACCGCCCCTGATCGACGTGTTTTTTGATTTTTTCGAAGGCCAAGGGATAGTATTCCTTAATGAGGTCATAACGAAAGGCCCCTTCAAAATTGAATTTATAATCGGGGTACTTGTCAAACAAAGCAAAGTTGTTGTTGAATGTTTTGGGGAGGTAAGATTCGATGGTCTTTCGGACGTCCCAGTTCCACTGGGTATCCAGGTGGGCAGTCGCTACAGAATAAATTACTTTGTCACTGCTTAAATCGACAGCTTGTCCAGCCATTGGAGAAAGAAGCGACAACATCAGCACCAGGGCCAAAAAAGCCGAAACCAGTTTCACCTTTCTGCCAGATTTAAACATCGTAAATCCCCTTTCAGAAGATCAGTTTGGTGGATTTTGAAACCAGTTTCCTTTCGTTAGCTGATTACCTTTTGCATCTGCAGTTCATAGGTGACTGGAAATCTTCTTAAGTCCTTTTGCCTGGTTCCCAACTATTTTTTGTCAGCAAAATCCCGCTCCATTTTCATGGAATTATCACTTGTTCCATGAACTTTTAAATCGAAGATCTCTTCTTTTCTCCTTCCCTGCCTGCGGACAATCGCTTTTACATCCCGTTGTCAATGGTCAACACTCTCTGTCATACGACTTTGTTTAAAAATACTTACAATTATATCGTAAATCTAATAAAACGAAAAAACAAGAAAAGAATTCATTTATAGAATAAAATTATAATATCTGCTTAAAATATTGAATAGTAATTATTACTTTACAGGAGATCTGTTTTTCGAAATCTTATAATCAAAACGATGCGGATCTGTAATATACGGAAATAACAAAACGACCGAAAACCAGAGTATTTCTTCCGGTTTTCGGTCGTTTTGATACAAATGGATGAATCGGGACAATGATTGATTTAATGGCAAATACCTGAGTTCAATATGGATTGGAATTCTCCTTCATAGCATCTGATTTTGTTCTATGAACCGTGCCAAAAGGATGCTCAGGCGGAGCATAAATGGTATATAGCTTCAACGGCTTATTTCCCGTATTGGTTAAATTGTGCCACTTGCCGGCAGGCACCATAATCGCATAATTATCACAAACTTCCGCTCTAAAGTCCAATTGATCTTTCCTGTCACCCATCTGAACCAAGCCTCGCCCTTCCTCAATACGCAAGAATTGATCCACATCAGGATGAACTTCCAAACCGATATCATCTCCGACATCAATGCTCATCAAGACTACCTGTAAATGTTCGCCTGTCCATAAAGTAGTACGGAACGTATCATTTTGTTTGGCAGCCTGATCAATATTTACAACAAAAGGTTGTTTCCCATAATCTTTTAATGGAAACCTGCGATACCTTCTGGCATCCGGATAATGCATCGGGAAGTAACAAGGATATGGGTACATCCGGGACACATAATACATTCGGCTCATTCCTTTCAAGCAAAAAAATCATCCCGAACCCTGTAATCAGGAAGCTGGCCATGTTTCCAACCATCTGACTTCCAGGGCCTGCTGGGCTGATTTATCATATGAAAAGACAGGATCAAATGTACCATGATATTCCTTATTCAGGATGAAGTTTTGTTTTTCCAAAAATCGCCCAAGCAGACACAGTACGTTTTTTAGAACTGTTCAACGATATAAAAAGATTATGTATCCCTTTATTCCCAAACCCCCGGTCAGACTGTGATTGGAAAGATGATCATAAACATAGAACTTGAAGCAAGCTATCCCATTTAAGAATCCCCTTCTTCTGCGCAATATGGCTGCCAAATAAGGGGATGGATTCATTATCCTTTAATTTGCTGTATGATTTCTATTGCTGTACTTATTATCTGACATACTGTCGCACTTCCTGTTGCCAATCCATTCAGGTTTTGTAACTTTGTATTCAAAATCGAAAGAAAACCAGTAGACACATTACCATTGGATACTTTATCAGCTGCTTCTTGAAAATCATAGATAACTTCTTCTTTTTTCTCCTGTGTTAAAACATCCAGCTTTTCTAACTCAGCCACTAATCTTTGCAGTGCTTCTACCAATTGATGCTCCGGCTTATCTTCTACTGGCTGTCCCAGGTTAACAGTTTGTGAAACTTTTTGTGTTCCCCCATGACTAATATTAATCTGTCCAATATTTTTACCGATATTAAATCCATCTTTGACCATCATATCCCCTCCCGACTTCTAATTTTGATTTAACACTTGCGTAGCCTGTAATTTTCCATCGTGAGATATATTCACTTGGCCCGTATTATGTTGAATATTGACAATGTGTTGAATGATAGTATGCTTGCCTCCATTTTTCTTGCCAATCTTACGAGCAACCTGTTCCAGCAAAGCATTAACTTCTTTTTGTTCCTCTTGTTTTCTCTCAAATACTTTATTGTCATGAGGAATGTACCTTCTTAATAGTCCCGACGGTGATTGCTTCACATTGCCAAACTTTTCCCAATTGGTGAATACAAGAAAACTTTCTCGTGCACGGGATACAGCTACGTTAAGCATATTTGCACCATTGTCATAAAAAGGACGAGCCGATTGATAATCTACTGGTGAAAACAAAATAATATCCCTTTCCGCGCCTTGCAATTCATGAACCGTTCCTACAGTTATATTTTTTACACCTAATTCTTTCAAGAATTCTTTAATCAAAGTACGCTGATAACGAAAAGGCGTAATTACTGCCACCAGATCTTTCAGTTCTTTCTTTTCACCCTCATCCTGTTGAGCTTGTTTGAGAATCGAGTTCTTTTGATCCGAAATCCATTTGGCCACGGCAGCAGCTTCCATTACATTAAACTTACTGCCACCAATTTCTTGTGTTTCTCCTTCAATATGAGCATAACCCATATGCGGAATATCCTGGTATTTATATTCATTCCCCCTTATGGGCTTGAGAGATCCGCCATAAGCCAAATCATTGCAATATTGGATAATCTCATCAACACAACGCCGATGCTCATTAAGAAACATTCCTCCAAACATATTTTCCTTTTGGTATTTGCTGCGACGTTGTGCAATCCTCATCACACTACCGCTTGTGGCCAAAAGCCCCTTTTCTTCAAGCTCGGCAGCTTTCCCCCAATCTTTTATTATTTTAGCCCCTAACAGATTCCCAATATCTACTGAAGTGGTAATATTACTGATTGGCTCAATCTGCATGATGTCACCAACAATAAATGCTTTTTTGGCCAACGAAAAAACCGGAGCTGCCAATGGTGGAGATACTTGACCTGCTTCATCAACAATAAGGAGATCTATAAACTCATAAAGATAATTTTGCTCTCCTTCTTTTATAGATGATTTACCCCACTTTTTATCTATTTTCAAATGCCTGGCAATCATATAAAATGTTGCTACAAAACAAGGAGTTAACATGGCATAACGACGTAAACGCCTGGATTTTTGTTCTGCCGATTCCACTTTCAAACGACCTGGCAATTTTCCCGTTTCATTTTCCATTTCCAAGAGCCAGCGTGCTTCCCAATAATGGGTTGCCAAACAAAACAAAAGATACCGCAAACTGACATCCAGTTCTTCCATAATCATGGTAAAACAATCAGGCAAATTTCCGGGATTTTTACCAATTCCATATTTCTCAAGCCATTTTGTCAAAGAATCTTTTGTATCCTTATATCCATTTTTCCATTCAAAAAGGGATGATTCTTTATCCTTTACCTCCCTATGCTGCTGCTTTAATTGAAAAAAATAATTGTCAAATTGCTTCTGGATCTCTTTTTTTAAGTATGAATTCACTTTAAAAGGAAGTTTTTCTTGCCAATCAAGAATAAAATTTTCATTTCGTCGCCCTTGTCGTTCCTTAATCGCAGGAAGAAACGACAAAAGAGACCATAAAAGCGGTTCTTCACTACAGTGCCGGTTCCATTCCCGTTTCATCCCTTTAAACTGTTCAATTTTTTCATTTAATCTTTTTGTCTCTTCCTCACACTCAGATTGCACTTTTTCTAATTCAGCCATAGTACCTTGATATAATTGATTCAATTCGTTCTGATAAGGAGCCCAGCTTTTTGCATATTGAATTCCTGTTAACAAAATTTGATGCCATTTGACCAACTCTTGATGCAACCATTCGCAAGCCTCATTCAGTCTCTGAAATTTGCGCCCAGCAGCTTCACCACAGTAGTTCAAAAAAACTTTCCTTAATATAGGAAAGTGCATTTCTTCCAAGTCTTTCATATTATTTATGCTACTTTGTGTGACAATTTGGTAATTATCCACCTTATCATTGTTTTTTTGCAACCACTTTCCAGAAGGAAAATAAAGTCCATAACTCTTAAGTGGTCTAATCCAGCGTCCTTCAAACTTTTTCACCCATTTTGCCCAATTATGATCAAAATCAGGCAAACTTTGATCCATTTTCCCAAATGAGTCAATCACATTAATAATTGCCTGATTATTGGCCGAAGTTGCAAAGATGATTGGTGGTTCCTTCCCCTCTATCGCCTTCTTTACCCACAATGAAGCGACCACATTTTGAATCAGGATAGTTTTCCCGGTGCCTGGCGGTCCGTTAACCGCCAACAGTTCCCCCTCTTTTAAAGAAAACAAATGTTGAAGAGATTCCCTTTGTCTTTCTGACAGTGGATATTGGCAGTTCATTTGTCCCAAATGAGATTCAGCTCCAACTGTTGCAGGCTGAACCGGTACCTTTTCCTTGTCTTCTAAAGACAAAAATTCTCTTAAAAGTTTGGGGCGTTTATCCAGCTTCAGTACATCTCCATAAAGAACTGGTATATCACGCGATTTATTCACCAATTCTTTTGGTATTACACAAACCTGATCACTAACCTGATAACCTGGTAACTTTAAAGTTTTGAAACCTTTCCCCGTCACTTGGCGAAACATGTTTTCAGCATATTTCCAAGCTGCTCCCCAATTTTCCTCTACAGTATAGGGGTGATTTTCAACATAATCATCTATTTTCCCGATGGTACCAATTGTTACATCACTTTTGGACGATGGTTCTAAATATTTGCGAACAAAATAAGGAGATCGCTGCGAAATAGGAATTAATCTTTCCTCACTCAATTTGGCAACGATAAAAAAGGGCAATATTACCCTTTCCCCATCCAATTCAAAAAGAACTACTGGACAAATATGATATTCCAACTCTTTTAGCTTTAACTCTGATGTTTTTGCCCGAATCGACTCCAATGATTCTTCAGTCAGTTTCCCACTTTTTGCTTCCGTAAAAGAAAGATTTACTCCTTGATCAGCAGTCAACGAATCATGTTGAGCATCATTATAACTTCGCAAATAATAACGAAATAACTTTTTATCCGGATCCACTCTGCTCCTCCTCTCCTATATACATTATCTTCTGTATACTTAACGGGATTCCTATCAATAAACATTAAATTTTAAAAAAGAGCTAAATAGATAAAAATTTATTTGAATATCATTTACTCTTTCTCTTCACTCCCAAAACTTTCAACCAAGACTGAGATACTGGATCACTTCGACGATATGGCTTGCCTGAATGCTCCTCCCCGGCAAAATCAGCGATAGTGCGGGCTACTTTCAGGATGCGAAGATTTACAAGTATCATTTCAAAACGGAATCCACACTGATTCAAGAAAAAAGAGACAGGCTTTTCCTTAGGTCAAACCTGTCCAAATGCTTAACTATCATTTATTTTATTCTAGTGTCATTCCTTTACAAATCATTTAACGTATCCGTTATCCATTTTTTCAAAAGCTCATCTTGGGTCTTGGAAAGCCAATGGTTTAAAACCTCCTCTCGATTAGGCAGGTGATTTGCAGCAATTATTGCCTGATAACGCGCATCTGGTTTTTTTTCAGGCAAATAGAAAAAGC
>JBAVDL010000175.1:0-2293 GCA_049587175.1 Thermoactinomyces sp. | reverse complement strand
ATATCCGGGGTGGAGGGGATCCGGGACATCGCCCTGACGACCAACGGCACCCTGCTGGCCCGATTTGCCGAAGCGCTCCGGGAGGCGGGGCTGAAGCGGGTCAATGTCAGCCTGGATGCGATCGACGATGACATTTTCGCCCGGATGAACGGGGGCCGGTCCGCGGTCCGCCCCGTGCTGGAGGGCATCGAGGCGGCGGCGCGGGCCGGTCTCAAGGTGAAGATCAACATGGTGGTCCAAAGGGGAGTCAACGACGGGCAGATTCTGCCCATGGTCCGCCGCTTTCGCGGGACGGGGCACATTCTGCGCTTCATCGAATTCATGGATGTGGGCAACAACAACGGGTGGAACCTGGAGCAGGTGGTTTCCAAGCGGGAGATCCTCGAACGGATCCATCGGGAGATGCCCCTGGAACCGGTGGAGCCGTCCCATTACGGCGAAGTCGCCTCCCGTTACCGCTTTCAGGGCAGCGACGAGGAGATCGGGGTGATCTCCTCGGTGACCGATTCCTTCTGTTCCACCTGCACCCGGGCGCGGCTGTCCGCGGACGGCCAGTTGTACACCTGCCTGTTCGCCTCCGAGGGATATGACCTGCGGGGGCCGCTGCGGGCCGGGGAGAGCGATGAGGCGATCGCGGAGCGCATTCGGCGGGTGTGGAGTCGCCGGCGGGACCGGTATTCGGAGGAAAGGCTGCACCATGCGGGGATTCGCAAACGCAGGAAAGTGGAAATGTCCTATATCGGCGGGTGAAAGAAAGCGGGGGTTGTCCGGATTCCGCCGGATCGCGGCGCTGATCGGCTCTGTTGCCCTGCTTCTTTCCTCCGCCTGTTCCGTCGGGGAGACGGAGGGGCGCGCTTCGTCCGGAGAGGTCCGGCTTTACGTGCTGGCGGCGGCCAGTTTGACGGATGCGGTCCGGGAGATCCAAGCCCGGTACGAAGCCGACCATCCGGGCGTCCGGCTCGTTCCGACCTTCGCATCCTCCGGCCGGCTGAAACAGCAGATCGAAAGGGGGGCGCCCGCCGACCTGTTCCTGTCTGCAGGAACCGGGGAGATGGAGGAACTTTTGGGGAAGGGCCTGATCGATCCCCGGTTTCATGCCGAACTTCTCGAAAACGAACTGGTGCTGATCGCCCCCGAAGGCGCGTCCTTGAAGGGATTGGCCGATTTGGCCTCGAACCGGGTGAAGCGGATCGCCGTCGGCCATCCGGAAACGGTCCCGGCGGGAATGTACGCCCGGGAGGCGCTTGTGCACTTCGGTCTATGGGAGAAGTTGCAGCGGAAACTGGTTTTTGCGGGGGACGTCCGGCAGGTGCTGGCCTATGTGAAGACGGGAAATGCCGACGCGGGCATCGTTTACCGGACGGACATCCGGCACGGCGGAGTGTCGGTCATCGCGGAGATGCCTCCCGAAAGCCACCGCCGGATCCTCTATCCCCTCGGGCTGGTCAAGGGGACGAAACACCCGTCGGAAGCGCAAGCCCTTTATCGCTGGCTGCAGGAGAAAGAGGCCCGGTCCATTTTCGAAAAGTACGGGTTTAAAGGAGTTGCGGCAGAGCCTGCGAAATGATTTCCACCGATTTCTGGAGTCCGATTCTCCTGTCCTTCAAAGTGAATGCGGTCGCCAGCCTGATCGCCTTCGCGGCCGCGACGGCCTTCGCCTGGTGGCTGAAGGACCGGTCGTTCCCGGGGAAAACGATCCTGGAGACCCTTTTGATGCTCCCCCTCGTTCTTCCGCCCACCGTCGTCGGTTTCGGCCTGCTCGTGCTCCTGGGGCGAAACGGACCCGTCGGCCGGTTTGTCGAGTGGCTGTGGCATCAACCGGTGATCTTTACCTGGTGGGCGGCGGTGGTCGCCGCGGCGGTGGTTGCCTTTCCCCTGATGTATCAGACCTTCAAAGCGGGGTTTGAGTCCGTCGATCGGGATCTGGAGGATGCGGCCCGGGCGATGGGGGCGGGGGAAGGGCAAGTCTTCCGGCACGTCACCCTTCCGCTGTCCTGGCGTTTTTTGTTGACGGGAACGGTGCTGGGGTTTGCGAGGGGAATCGGGGAATTCGGCGCCACCTTGATGGTGGCGGGCAACATTCCCGGTGAGACGCAAACGGTTCCGACGGCCATTTACATCGCCGTGGAGACGGGGCGCATGGACCTGGCCGCCTCCTGGGTGCTGGCTGTCGTCTTCCTCTCTTTTCTGCTGCTGGGAATTGTGCAAAGGATGAAATGACGGCATGAAAGCACCGCCTCCATGGGCGGTGCCTTCGGTTTCGGGCTGGAACGCTGCCGCCCCCCTGCGGGAC
>JBAVDL010000174.1:0-1600 GCA_049587175.1 Thermoactinomyces sp. | reverse complement strand
TTCCGGTGCTGTTGTACGGGTGGAGGCAGGAAAAGCCCCGCAAGTGGCTCAAAACCCTCGCCACACACCGGGATGTGATCTTTGACCGGAGGGATCTGCTGCCTTCCCTGGGACAGGGGATTTCCCTGCTTTATCTGTGCATGACAGCCCTTCGGCGGCGGATCCCGCTGCTTAAGCTGACCACCTGGGATATCGAATGGGAAGGAGAAGAGGATGGCAAGGGCACTGATCACCGGAGGAACGGGATTTCTCGGACAAGCCCTGGCCCGGCGCCTGAGGCGGTCGGGGCGGGAGGTGACCGTTTTCGGCCGGAATGAGGCCGTCGGTGCGGAGCTGGAACGGGAGGGGATCCGCTTTGTTCGGGGCAGGCTGCAGGACCTGGAGTCGGTGATGGCGGCCTGCGCGGGGCAGGAAGTGGTGTTTCACTGCGGCGCCCTCTCCTCTCCCTGGTGACGCTACCGGGATTTTTACGAGAGCAATGTGATCGGGACGAAACATGTGATCGAGGCGTGCTTCAAACACCGCGTGCGCCGCCTGATCCACGTGTCCACCCCGTCTCTCCTCTTCCGCTACAATGAAGGGCTGGACGTGTCGGAGGAGGCCCCGTTGCCGAAGCGGTTCGCCAACCATTACGCCAAGACCAAGTTCCTGGCGGAACAGCTGGCGGACCAGGCCTTCCGGGACGGGCTGCCCGTGATCACCATCCGCCCCCGCGCCCTGTTCGGTCCGGGGGACACCACCATCATTCCCCGCTTGATCGAGGCCAACCGGCGGCGGTTCATTCCCCTGATGAACGAGGGGAAGGTGTGGGTGGACCTGACATACGTCGAAAACGCCGTCGACGCTCTGCTCCTCTGCGAGACGGCGCCGGAATCCTGTCTGGGGCGGAAATATCACATCACCAACGGGGAGCCGGTGCTGCTGATCGATGTGTTGCGCCGGTTGTTTGAAAAGCTGGGCCTGCCCCTGCGCATCAAGCCGGTCTCCTATCGCACGGCCTTTTATGCGGCCTGGGCGATGGAGGGGATCGCCCGATGCCTCCCCTGGATGAAGGAGCCGCCCTTCACCCGCTATTCCGTCAGCGTCCTGGGGAAAAGTCAGACCCTCAACATCGACCGGGCGCGCCGGGAACTGGGATACTCACCCCGCATCAGCGTCTCCGAAGGAGTGGATCGGTATGTCGAGTGGTACCGAAATCAAGGTGGAATGTAAGTTGTTTCGCACAGGATACTGCCGGCAACTCGAAAAGATGGCCCGGCGGGACGCCCCGCTGCGCCCGGCGTCTTTTTATTCGCTGGCTGCGCTGATCCGGCATCCCGAAGAGGGGCTCATCCTGTTTGACACCGGCTATTCCGCCCATTTTTTCAGGGAGACCTCCCGCCTTCCCTATCTGCTTTACCGCTGGGCCGTTCCGGTGGTATTCCGGAAGGAGGAGGCGCTGGCGGAGCAACTGAAGGCCCTGGGGATTTCCCCGGGAGAGATTCGGCACATCTTCCTGTCCCATTTCCACGGGGACCACATCGGGGGCGTCCGCGACTTTCCCGAAGCGTCGATTCTCTGTTCCCGGGAAGCCTATGACCACATCCGGGAGATGCGGGGG
>JBAVDL010000173.1:0-28484 GCA_049587175.1 Thermoactinomyces sp. | reverse complement strand
GATATGCTCCATTACGGAGTGGCTGATCGGCATTCCGCATGTTGGACATGTGCCTCTCTGTTTCAGCAGATCATACAATTCCCGGGTGTAATGCTGAATCTCCCGTTCTTTTCCGTTGATGAACCTTTTTCCTTTGCCTATTCTGCTGGAATTGTCATCCCAGCGGTCGCGAAGGGCAGACAATCGTTGCATACGCATAGCCATCTCTGACAGTTTCGGAACCAATTCTTCCAAAACCTTTAAAGCATGATGGCCTTGCTTTTCAATCTTCTGCCAATGGACCAGCTCTTTCCTGTTTTTAGCCATTTTTTGCGCCAAAGGCTGCATTGCCTTGAGCCGGTCCGCCTTCTCCCTGATTCGCTCAAATTCTGCCATCGCTTCAGGTACTTGTTTCAGCCTGGTTAACACAAGGTGCAACTCGGTCATTTTTTGGCTGTTGGACTCCCACTGATTTCCCAGCCTGATGAATTGCAAAAGCCGGTTTCTGGTTTCAGTCAGGGCAGCCAGACTTTCTTCGGCTTTGGAAACATGCCTGCACTTTTTGACTATTTCCCGTTTGTCCTGTTTTTCTGCCATGACCTGTTGCCATTTGTCCCGAAAGCGTACAAACTGGTGCAGAAGAGTTTTTTTAAATTCAAGTTGCAACAATTCCTGCTCTGATTTAGGCAAGTTTTTGAACGTAACCAACTTCTCCGAAAGAAATTCTTTTTCCCGGCGAATCTTTGCCAAATTTTTCAGTATTTCTTCCAAATGTTTCTTAAGCTTCTGCTTTTGCTGTACCTCATGAAAAGTTTGTTCGGCAATCAGATAATTTGTTTCCAGTTCGGCCAGATTGTCATAGGGTTTCAGCTTTTCTTCCAATCTTGCCTTTTCCAGTTCCAACCGTCTTATTTCTCCGGCAAGTGCAAGCCGGTCACTGCTTGTTTTCTTTAAAGCATTATCAATCAGGTGTGCTCCACTGATTCTCCCGATTGTTTTAGCCTTGTTCTGATTTGATTCAAAAAGCAAAAAAGGACTTTCCAGTTGGGTCCCAAAATGCAAAACCAACTCTTTTTGATCCAGTTGTACCGGTGTAATCTGGTGAACCCTGGTGATTTCTTCGGGAACCGTATTTCCAAATCCCTGAAAAACCATTTCGTTTCCATCCGGTGTACGAAGAACATACCGATTGACGGAACCATGACTTCTGATTCGTGTTATTTCCGTACCATCGTTTAAAACCAGACAAACCTTGCACTCTTTCGCCCCCGTGCGAATAAAATCGGTTCCGCGCGGCGTATTGAACAACACCCACCTCAAGGCGCGCAAAATGGCACTCTTTCCGCTATCGGAAGGGCCAACAAAAACATTGAGCCCATCCGTAAACGCAATCTCTGTATGCTTGTGAGACTGAAAATTGTCAATAACCAGCTTCCTGAAACCGTTCAATGGTCGCCCTCCCCTCCCGCCTCTTGTTCAACAGCAATTCTTCTCAGTGCTTCCAGCGTCACTTTTTCTTCGACTTGATGCAATTGGGCAATTTCATTGATAATATCTCTTATATTCATCAACTGGAAATCAGCCGATGAATCGACTAACTGCACAAATTCAGCCAGTTTCTCCTGCCGGTAAGATTCCCGTTCAATATAGGAGCGATCCAGAATTTCCTGCCCCGGTTTCGCGCATTGAAGAGGAACAAGCCGGATATCAATTCCTTCTTTGGAAAAGTCCAGCAAGGCAACCTGAGGCATTCTTCTTATTTCAGAACGATGGTTATTAATGCGCGCCATCGCTCCCGGATTTACGATATACTTTCCATTTCGATGCTGTAACGGAAACCCGGCATGGTAGTGCCCCGTCAGCAAAACATCCACTGAATCACTCCAGACATCATGAACAAGCGTATGCGGGACATTGTCTGAAAAAGCGCGATCGACCAGCATTCCATGCACCATATGTATGCAATAATCAGCATCATGCTCATTTTGAACACAATAATCCTTTTGGGGATCTCTTTTATCCAGATCATAATGAAATGGCTGTCCACTGATCTGGATAACAATACCATCCTTTTCCCATTTGATCCGCTCCCCTTCCTGAATCAGGCGGACTGCTCCAAAGGCATCCAGAAGCCCCAGCATGGTCCGGTCAATCGTTGCAGGATTGTGTCCATATATATCATGATTTCCGGCAATTGCCAGCAAAGGAACGGGCAAACGCCGGAAAATCCGGGCAAATTTCCTTACAATCGCTGGCGAAAGGTTGGGGCGGTCAAACAAATCTCCCCCGTGCAACACCAGATCCACTTCTTCACTTCTGACAATCTCAATCACTTCCTCGATTTTCTCCCGAACCGCTTTTTCAAAATCATCGGTACGGCTTCTTGGTGATGTTCCACGAATATGTGTATCCGTCATATATAATATTTTCATGGTCATTCCGTCTCCTTTTCTTCTTCATGACGAGTCCGAAAAAGATACAAAACATCATAAACGATTGACATGGAGTACCCTTGCCGCACCAGATAATTTCCCAACCGCCGCTCAATTTTTGTCCATGGTTCGCTTTTTATACGAGAATAGCGCCTTTCAGCAATCGATATTGCCAACCGGCGCTGCTCCTCTTCATCCATATCTGTCAATACCTCATCAACAATCGATGAAGCAATTCCTTTTTTCAGCAGCTCTTGCCGCAAGCGTTTTTTTCCATACCCTTTGTACCGCTGCCGTTCATCCACCCAGGCTTTGGCATATTCCAGGTCATTCAAGAATCCGGACGCTTTCAGTTCATTGATAACACGGTCTGTTCTCTCGCTGTCATAGCCTTTTCGGGTTAAAACCATTTTCAGTTCCTGTGTTGTACGGGGTTTGTAAGACAAGTAACGGTAGGCAGCCTGTTTTGCCTTGTTGTATTCTTCCGCCTCCAGCAAGGCCTGTACTTCCTTTTCGTCAATTTGCATGCCCTTTCGCAGCCGATACTTTACCAGTACATCTTCATGGACAGAGAGAAGAATCTCTCCATCCACATAAATATTATACCGCCTTGTTCGGGGAGACGGCTTCTCAATTCGTGTAATTTTCCTTTCTTTCACTGCATTCACCGTTCCTTGCCAATTGGTCAGGACAGATCAAGGGAAGGTGTCTCCACTTTTTCTTTGCTTTTTCTTCTGGTTTTCTTTTTGCTTTTTGCTTCTTCCGTTTCTTCGACCGGTTCTTTTTCTTCAACCGGTATCGTTGGCAATCCATGGTGGGTTCGAATCAAATTTTCTATTTTCAGGCACAGATCGGTATGCTCTTTAAGAAACTGCTTTGCATTTTCACGGCCCTGCCCCAAACGATCCCCTTCAAAGGAATACCATGCCCCGCTTTTATTGACGATGTCCAACTCGGATGCGATATCGAGAACACTGCCTTCTTTGGAGATTCCTTCGCCAAACATGATATCTACATCAGCCTGTTTGAAGGGAGGAGCCACTTTATTTTTCACCACTTTAATTCTGGTGCGGTTTCCTACCATGTCACTGCCCTGCTTGATCGTTTCTGCCCGACGCACTTCCAACCGGATACTGGAGTAAAACTTCAGCGCACGTCCGCCGGGGGTAGTTTCCGGGTTGCCAAACATAACACCGACCTTTTCACGGATCTGGTTGATAAAAATGGCAATCGTCTTCGATTTGTTGATCGCTCCGGAAAGCTTGCGCAATGCCTGGGACATCAAACGGGCCTGCAAGCCGACATGCGAGTCTCCCATTTCTCCTTCAATTTCCGCTTTTGGTACAAGTGCTGCTACTGAATCGATTACGATAATATCAACTGCACCACTGCGTACAAGTGCTTCTGCAATTTCCAATGCCTGTTCACCCGTATCAGGCTGTGACAACAACAACTCGGAAATATTTACTCCCAGCTTGCTTGCATATACCGGATCAAGCGCATGTTCAGCATCAATAAAGGCAGCTTGCCCCCCGGTTTTTTGCACTTCGGCAATGGCATGCAAGGCAACTGTGGTTTTTCCGGAGGATTCCGGACCGTACACTTCAATAATTCTCCCCCGTGGATAACCGCCTACCCCCAAGGCAATATCCAGGGCGAGCGCCCCGCTGGAAACCGTTTCTACCTGGCGGTGGTTATCTTCACCCATTTTCATGATTGATCCTTTTCCAAACTGTTTTTCTATCTGTCTCAATGCCATTTCTAGCGCCTGTCGACGATCTGACATGGTTGTTCCTCCTCTTTCCCATTAATCATATCATCATCATAACGTGTTTTTGTTTTCCTGCCAAGATCATTTACGAACATTTATTCGATTCTTTTTCAGCAGTTTCTGGTATCCTGCAAAAAAATATGGTATTTTAGAGGCAGTCGGAGAAAAGGAGTGAGTCATGTTGGACAAAGAAAAGATGAAGGAACAGATCCTGGAACAACTGGAAGAAGTAATCGACCCTGAATTAAATGTGGATATTGTTAATTTGGGTTTAATATATGGAATAGATCTTGATGATGACGGCAATGTAAAAATCACCATGACACTGACCTCAATGGGCTGTCCCCTTGCCGGTGTCATCCAGCAGCAGGTTGTAAATATCGTCCAGGGCATAGAAGGAATTAACCAGGCAGATGTGGATATCGTCTGGAATCCCCCGTGGGACAAAAGCCGGATGTCCCGTTATGCCAAAATTGCTCTGGGAATTTTTGACTGAACGAAAAAAACTCTTGCCATATGGGCCACCATTTGGCAAGAGTTTTTTTTATTCCCCTGTCCGTTTCATTTTTTGCCAATTATTTTATGAGCGGTTGCGCGGTCGTGCCGGTTCCATGTTGACACGGGAACCGTTAATTTTGGACTGATGCAAGGCTTCATAGACAAAAGGTGCAACATCTTCCGGGACTTCAACAAAAGAAAACCGGTCATAAATATTGATTTTTCCTACCTGTCTCAACCCGATCCCCGCATTTTCAGAAATAGCTTTTGCCAGTTCCTGCGGGCTCAGATTGGCATTCCGCCCGACATTGATAAAAAAGCGAACCATACCGGGTGAAGCCCCTGTTTCTCCGAAATTATAATTCATGTCAATATTTTTGATAAATCGGTCTGAAAAAGCCAGATAGAGTGAAGCTGCCGTAACTTTTTCCAGGGAAAATTTCTTGCCCAGTTCACCGATCATTTCCTCAAACAGGCTCATATCCAGCTCAGACTGGATCACATTTTCGATTTGAGCCATCCAGCTTTCCTGCTGCTTGGCTGCTACTTCCTCCAGCGTAGGCAAGTCACTGGCAATCAGCTTTGTTCCCGTTTCCTGCTCAATGGTACGAAGCTGTTTCATTTCTCTTGGTGTTACCAGGGTCAGCGCCATCCCTTTGCGGCCAGCCCTGCCCGTTCTGCCGATCCGGTGAACATAGCTTTCCACGTCCTGGGGAATATCATAATTAATCACGTGGGAAACACTGCCTACATCAATTCCGCGTGCTGCTACATCTGTTGCAACCAGAAGCTCAATCTCTCCGTTTCGAAATGCATTCATAACCCGATCCCGTTGTTGTTGAGCCAAATCTCCATGCAGCCCTCCTGCCAGATATCCTCTTCCCTGCAAGGAATCAGTCAATTCATCCACACCTTTTTTGGTACGGCAGAAAATAATGGCCAATTCCACTTCTTCACTGTCAAGAATCCGGCAAAGGGCATCTACCTTGTAACTGTCCAGTACCCGGTAATAAATCTGGCGAATTACCGGTACCGTTACTTCACCCCGATTAACGGTGATATACTTCGGTTTCCGCATATATTTTTTGGCCAACTGGCGAATGCTGGGCGGCATTGTTGCAGAAAAAAGCAATAACTGGCGTTGTTTCGGCACAAAGCTGAACACCTGTTCAATATCATCAATAAATCCCATATCCAGCATTTCATCCGCTTCATCCAGCACCATCACTTCCACGCGGGATGCATCTATCGTTCCGCGTCGCAAATGATCCAGCAAACGCCCCGGAGTCCCGATCACAACATGAACTCCCTGCTTGAGCGCCTTGATCTGCCGGCCAATCGATTGGCCTCCATAAATCGGCAAGGTTTTTACTCTTTTTGGACGTCCGATTTTCCTCAACTCTTCTGACACCTGAATGGCAAGTTCACGAGTGGGAGTCATAATAATGCTTTGAATGGCTCTTTCATCGGGATCAATCCGTTCCAGGATGGGAATCCCAAAAGCAGCAGTCTTCCCTGTTCCCGTTTGTGCCTGTCCGATAACATCCTCCCCCCGAAGTACAGCAGGAATGCATTCAGATTGAATGGGAGAAGGCTCTTCAAATCCGACTTGATAGATCCCTTTTAGAATAATCTCACTTAATTGAAACTGATCAAAACGATTCATCTTGTTGTTTCACCTTTCTTTAAACATTGCTGAAGAAGAAAACAGGCATACTTTGCAGCCATCAGCTGAATGCGCCTGCGCGACCCTGTCAGTTGAAAACGGTAAACCCGCACAGGTTTTCCCGATTCAGCCAAACCAATATAAACTGTGCCAACTTTCTTTCCTTCAGCTTCAGCAGGACCAGCTACACCGGTTATTCCAACAGCAAAATCTGTATTAAAAAGCCGCATGGTATTTTCCGTCATGATTTCGGCTGTGGCTGAACTGACTGCACCATGTTCTTTTAAACAGGCGGCCGGAACAGATGCGATATTTTCTTTCGCTTTATTGGTATATGTGACCAGACCGCCAAGAAAAGCCCGACTGCTCCCCGGAATTGAGGTCAACAGATGAGCCAACAACCCTCCTGTACAACTTTCAATTACAGAGACGGTTTTCTGTTTGCCAAGCAATTCAGAAACAACCACCTCTTCCAGCGATTCATCCTTCTCACTGTAACAATATTCACCAATCCGCTCCAGAACTTTCTCCTTCAGGTCCCCAATCAGCCGGTTTGCTTCAGCTTCTGACTTCGCCCATGCAGTCATCCTTACCACAACCCCAACTTCTTTGGCATAAGTGGCCATCAGGGGATTTTTATATTGCCGGATCAGATCGCTGATCTTTTCCTCCAGCAAGGACTCACCGATACCAAAAAAGGAGAGTGATTTTGCAAGAATGACCTGTCTCTTGCCATTGATGATTTCCCTCATCAGGAAAGGACGGACTTGTTCTTCAAACATGGGGATCAATTCCCGCGGAGGACCCGGCAACAGAATAAAGGTTATCCCATCCGCCTTGACAGCCAGTCCGGGTGCAGTGCCATTTTTATTATAAAAAACATGACCACCGGAAAATACATATGTCTGCTTGAAATTGTTGGCCGGGATAGCTTCCATCCGGCCTTTGAAATATTGTTCGAGATGACGAACCGCCTTTGGATCCTGCACAAGCTCTGCTCCCGTTACTTCTGACACAATCTCTTTGGTCAGGTCATCCATGGTCGGCCCCAGTCCTCCCGCGAGCACGATTAATTCCGAACGGATGCGCGCGGAATCAAGCACTTCATGCAAACGGTCTGCATCATCTCCCACAGAAGTATGAAGACACACATCGATTCCCAGCGCCTGAAGCTCCCGGGAAAGATATGAGGAATGTAGATCAACGGTTTCTCCTGATAACAGTTCAGAACCAACCGTAATAATTTCTGACTGCATTTTATCTTCCCTTTCTCTGCAAAAAACAACCCTGGTTTACTGCGAGTTGCCTAATGAAACGATTTTACGGTTTTTATAAAAATAATCAAATCCTGAAATAATGGTTATGAGCACAGCCAGCCAGGTTGCAATCAAGGAAAACGGAAACGAAATGGAGGAAAACGGAACATTATTGAGCATTAATGACACAATTGCTATAATTTGTATAAACGTTTTCAGTTTTCCCAAAGGACTTGCTGCTATCACATGGCCTTCAGCAACTGCAATGGTTCTGAGTCCTGTTACTGCAAACTCGCGACTGATAATTACAATCGCAATCCAGGCTTCAAGACGCTGCATCTCAACCAAAGATACAAGGGCGGCAGTAACCAGCAATTTATCAGCTAATGGATCAAGGAATTTCCCCAGATTGGTCACCATTTTTTTTCTTCTTGCTATGTAACCGTCTATTCCGTCCGTTATTGCCGCTAACAAAAATATAAAAGTAGCAATCATTTCGCCCGCAGTTAATTTGACTGCCCCCACCTGAACCGCTCCAATATCAAATCGAAAAAGAAGGAAAACCATGACAACGGGAACAAGAAAAATACGGGCCAATGTAATTTTGTTGGCCAGGTTCATCCCATCCACCCTCCCTGGCAATGACCATTTTCCATATAAAAACACATCCACAGATTTTGCTCATTTTTATAAATATTTAAGTGTTATTACTTAATATTGACGAGAACTTCCTCATTTAATTCTTTCGTAAGTATAAACCATGGCTCTTGGACATGTCAAAAAAAAGCAGAGAGAAAAAAGGATTCTCTCTGCTGAATGGACATAATTCTGTACTCAATTTTCTTTCATTTTCATTTGATACAGTGAAACCTCTTTTTGTGTGGACGTATCGATCAGTACACCATTGATATATATTTTTACATGATCGGGATGATCCACCCTCAGAGACAGCCATTTGGGATCTGTGAATGTTTCAGTCTGCTTGGCCAACAATGTTTTTTCAGCTATTTTTTCTCCTGTCGGCCCACCGGAACGAACCTGGATTTCCGCCAGTTTTTCAGCAATAATCTTCAGTTCAACCCTGTCTGCATTTTCAATGCTGTAAACATCGCCATAATCACTCTTCTCGGCAGGTTGAGCCAGCCTGATTACCGGCCGCTCCTTTGCAACAACAGCTGTTGATGAATCAGATACTGAGGACGAGGACTGATCCAGCAAAACCGTCTCGGCGCCTGAATTGACTTTATCAATTATAATCCATGTGACAGCACTGGCGGCAAGCACCAAAAAAGCCGCTGCTGAAACCAGTATCTTTTTTTTTGCAGGACTTAAAGCTTGAAAATTCCCGAGCAATGCACCAAAAACCTTCCGTTCGTTTTTCTTCCGCTTTTGGTAACGGCTGCTTCGGGAGGGAATGGAAACCTGGCCAGTCTCTTCAACTAAATTTACCTCTTGTTCCCACTCCCGGTAAGCATCCAAAATCGGCTTTGCATTTACTCCTACAATTTTTGCATACCTGCGAATAAATCCTCTTACATACAGGGGATCAGGAAGCAGGGAAAATTCAGCATTTTCCAGTGCAGCCAGGTATTCCGTATCAATTCCGGTCATTTCTGCTGCTTGTGCCAAACTCATTTGCTTGTTTTGCCTGGCCCGTTTCAATTCCTCAAAAGGCTTGGACATCCACATGTCCCCCCCATAGATGGTGTATCTAGTCTGTCTTTCAACTTTTACAGTATAGCCCAGAAGCAAAAGTCCGTCAAAAAAGCAAGTGCCAAATAACACTTGCCCTCATTCCGGTTCCTGTTTAGGTTAGTCCGTCTTCCGAACATGAACATAACGCGCGGATTTTACCACTTGTCCATTTATATAAACAATCGAATCCTCGGGTGCAGACAGCCCGATATAGAAATCGGAATTTCCATCATACGTATACTGGTAACTCCATTTTTGTCCCTGTGGCAAAGTCACATCTTCAATTGAAGACCCACCTTCTGAAGGCAAGGATGTCCTCAGTTCCACCCGTGACTTTCCGCCCGCAGCATGAACCATGACCACAATCTGGTCTGTGCCCTCCAACCGGTAATGAACCACATTTACATCCTGCTGGGCCAATTGCAAGGTTCCTTTCTTGTCAGGTGCAATTACCGGTGTTTCAGGTGGTTTTTCTTCCTGCCGGTTGATGTTGGCATCCGGTTGCGTGTCATCACCGACATATGACATGATTGCCCATCCCAAAGGAATACACAGGATCAATCCGGCTACTGCCATGGCCACAGGACTTTTGAAGGAAAATCTGGAAAGTGACTTTTTCGCAGCTCTCCGGCCCCTTGATGCCCTTCGGCTAAGACGCTCCACTCTGCTTAAACGCTGGTGCCGGGATTCCTCCGATCCTTTCTCCAGCTCATTGGGCGAAACAGAAGGAAGCGGGGCATTGTTCAAATCAAGCTTTTTGAAAGAGCCTGAGGTACGGGCTACCGGTCCGGTATTTGATGTAACCCGATGATTTGGTGATGTTGTTTGTCCTTGCCGGTAACCGGTTTGCGGTATTTGTTGCGGGCCGGTTTGCGCTTTGACTTGCTGATAACCCATTTGCCTTGTCATCGGTACGGCTGTTGGATACAACTCTTTATTCGCTTTTTTAAACCTTCCGGTATTGCTTGTATATCCAGTGGAATTTCCGCCGGTTGTCGTATCATTCCTGTTCACACCGGTTGTTCGCTGATATCCCAGGTCACGACGTACTTGCGCCCAATCATTGGTCCGGGTTGGATTTTTTTTGGATGCCGTCAATGCCGTCTGTGTATCAATCCGATGCGGTGAAGTGTTCTGCGTTGGCAAGGTTTTCTGGCGCATGGTATTCTGCAAGGAATTTTTATTGTTAACCACAGGGATTTTTCCGGTCTGCTGCAATTTTTCCAGCGGCGGCAAACCCTGAGTCTGTTGCAGATCGGCAGGTGTTACTGCTTTATGTACCCCGGTCAGTCCTCTCTCGGCCTGTTCCATCTTTCTGTACTGTCGCAATATATGATGCGGTTCAATTTTTACGCAATTAGCATAAGAACGCAAATAGGTTCGAACGTAAAAAGGGCTTGGTAATTTATCAAACTCGCCATTTTCAATCGCAATTAAAAACGATTTTTGAATTTTCGTTTTTTCTTGTAATTGTTCGAGGGACAGTCCAATTGCTTCTCGGGCTTGTCGAAGATATGATCCAATTTCGACAGACACCCCAGCCACCTCCTGAAAGGCTGTTTGAACAATACGCTTTTGACAACAAAAGACATGCTGCTCAGCAACCAAGTAGATTATAAAGCTTCCTGTTTTATCAGCTGTTTGTTACACTGAAAACAGCACCTGATACTGATTGGAATTATTCTTACAGATATTGATTGATTCACCGTCTTTAATCATACCTTTTATCAAAATCAAAATCCATTTTTTTATTTATATCAAATCAAACAAAAATCAACAATTTTTGACCTTTCCTGCCAGCTTCCAGACATCCCGAAATATGCCGTGCTGTTGATGAATCATCAATTTGGTTCAAGCATACCATGCTCCAGGTAATGTGTCAAAAAGCCTTCCTGCCTCTTTACAAGCCGAAAACAAATTTAATCTTTTTTAAAAAAAGTGCAATTTCCCGCACGGGAACGAATTGATATAAATTTATGTATATTTTGACATTTCTGTTTGGTTTCCCAGAGATAACAGGCTGGGAAACCGGATTGTTGCATTCAGGCATTTGTCATTCTAAACCACACAAACCAAATCGATGCAATGATCAGCAGAACAGTCCCGATTAACAGGAAACCGGTATAAACTTTTTCAAAAGTTAATTTTTTCGAGCCTCGCTGTCTGTTTCGGCGGCTGTAGGTTTTTTCACGGCGGGACAAACGTTCCATTCCTGTTTCTTCTGCATCCGTAAATCCGGATTCTCTCTCAGAACTGCGGCCATATTCCCGGGCAGAACGGAATTGGTGCTGACTGCGAGACCTTCGCTTTGGCTCGCAAGATGACACTTCATGTACCCACTGCTTCCATCCGGAATGATCAGTATGTCCTTGTCGATTTACCGGGCGGCGGGGCGGTACAGTCCGCTCTGCGTTAGCGGATGTCGTAGGCAGAAATTGACGGGAATTCGGATCAGAAACAGGTCTTCTGCCACGCCGGTGCGATCCTTGTTCCCTGTACAACAGATTTAATATCAATTGCGGATTTTCTCCGACTGCATTCGCATATGCACGAATGTACGACCGGACATATACAGGATTGGCATGAAAATTAAACCTTCCTTGTTCAATCGCAATCAAATCTCTTCTCGAGATCCTGGTGCGCCTTTCTATATCTTGCAAAGTCAGACCAGATGCCTCCCGGGCACTTCTAAGTCTTCTCCCGATTTCCGCGGACAACGACATACCCTCCCTAACCTCATCACTTTTTATTCAACTTTAACAATATAACTCTTTTCAGCATCTTGTGCATCTGTATTTATTTGTTGACCATTTACAAGAATTTCTACATTGGATGGGGTGCCTAACCGAAACCAGATGTAATTTTTTCCGGCTGTATCCAATGTTACCGTCTGTCCCTGCTTTATTGTCAATCTTTTCGGTTCATCCTTTGATGTAGGCGCATATAATAATGTAGATTCACCGTTTCGGCCTTTTAATACAACTTCCAGTTTATCTACATTTTTAATCAGGTATTGTTGTCCAACATAAGCATCGGTTGAAGCTTCTCCTTCAACTAAAGTAGGTATGTTTTTTGATTCAGCATTTACATCCCCAAGGGTTGCCCCTTCATAAACAGTGGTTGCTGAGGTTTCATCATTGGATCGGGTTGCCTGCTCACGATCCATGAAAAAATAGTAAAACCCTCCACCTAGCAACAACAAGGCTCCAACAGCAACAGCAATTATTTTGGCTCTTTTTTTTCTCAAACTTATCTTTTTGCCTTGTTCTTTCATTTCTTTTGCTGCCATGGCAACTCTGCGCGGAGTTAACAGATGTTGTTGGGTAGCTTCAAGCGGGGGAAAAGACATGGTTGACTGGGGAACCTGCTGTTGGGGTCCGGTTGTCGGCGAAGTATTCCGCGGCGCCATATGAGACATTTGCATGTTTGAATACATGTCCCGGTTTATATTCTGGTTTATGTCCGGGCTTGTACTCTGGCTGTGTTTCGGATTCATGTCAAAGGTTGTATTCAGGTTCATATTCGGATTCTTGACTTGACCGGGCAAATCCGGTCTTCTTTGCGGGTTTACCAAAGGCCTGTTCTTCTGGTTATAGCCTTGCTTTGCAATCCTGTTTCTGAAATGGGCCTGATTTCCTTGTCTGCCGGCTTCCGGATAGAACGCTTTTCCTCCAGGTGCTTTTTCTTTTGTGCTTGTAGGCAAAAGCATTTTGTTATGCCTTGGCAACATATGCGGAGAAGTTGCTGTATTTCGAACCGATTTGTGGGTATTCATATTATTTTTAAACAATTTGTCCAGATGATCCAGTAACGGTTTTGCGTCGATCCCAAGGCTTTTGGCGTAAGTCCGTAAAAAGGCCTTGGCATAAAACGGACTGGGCAGTAAATCAAACCGGTCATTTTCCAACAAATACAAATATTTGGTGTGAATATTCGTAAGACGGTTCATTTCTTCAAGTGAGTATCCCCGCTGCTGCCTCACTTGTTTCAGGTAATCGCCGATCCCCGCCATTTTGATCCCTCCCTCATACACCAATCAAGGTTAAAATTCATTGCGGTTATCCAGCACTTCATAGGAAATAACTTCTTCCGGATAATTCCGCAGTTCAATAATATAATCAAAATCATCCAGTGTGTAATCTGTTTCTTTCACAAATACATCAGGATGCTCAATCACTTTGGTCGCATTCATGCGCAAGATCTCCCTTACAAGCATGTCATGACGCTCCGTTGCCCGAAGTGTAGAGACAATCCCATCAATAATATACACGTTTTGTTCGCCAAGTTCATCCTGCGCCAATTGACTTCTTATTGTCTGTTTTAACAGTGTTGAAGAAACAAAGGTCCAGCGTTTATTGGCGCACACACTGGCCGCGACAATGGATTCCGTTTTTCCCACCCTTGGCATTCCTCTGACACCAATCAGTTGTGTCCCTTCCTTATGAAACAGATGTGCCATAAAATCAACCAGAAGTCCCAGTTCTTCTCTTGTAAAACGGTAGGTTCGCTCCTCTTCTGCATTCTGTACAGGATAACGGCCGTGCCTGACAGCCATACGGTCCATTAACCGTGGAGGACGCAATGCTGTAATGGTGATACTATTCACTCTTGTCAAAATTTGTTTTAATGATGCAATTTTTCCGTTATCATCTGTTCGTAGCAACATGCCACGACGGTTGTTCTCCACTCCGTTAATCGTAACAATATTAATAGACAGCATACCCAGCAGTGAAGCAATATCACCCAGCAGGCCAGGGCGATTTTTGTGAATCTGATATTCCAGATACCATTCCCTGTGCTTCATCACCACACACCCTTTCCTGCCAAAAACGCCGCATTCCAGTGTCGATATGTTAATAAGTATAGCACAACCACAAAGATCCGAGAAAGTTTTTAAATAAAGAAATAAACCCATTGAAAAATTAAAACACCCATTTTTTGGGTGTTTTAATACAACAAATAGACAAGTTTTTATCTCTTTCCATCACTAACCATTTTTACCATCAAATTTGCAATGGTACGTTGTTCATTTTCGTCAGCCACACTCCAAAGATCTTTCAAAAGGCGCTCCTGGGTATTCTGCGGATCAACATCTTTTGCCAGGTAATCTCCCAATTCATAAGCCAGACTTGAAATATCCTGATCATTCAGCCCCAGCTTATGTGCCTGTTCAACACGGGAATGCAGAAATTCTTTCCAGTCCTGAAAATTGTCTAGAACGGACATTTTTTTTCCTCCTTTTTGCTGATGCATGATTCTACTTCTAATATGAATCGAAATCTTTCATTTTATGTATACCAACCTCCATTAACTGCAAAGACCTGTCCGGTAACATAGGATGATTGCGGCAAACACAGGTATTGAACCAGGGAGGCTACTTCTTTGGCTTGGCCTAACCGTCCTGACGGAATTTCTTCTGCCAATTGTTCTTTTTCCATGCAGGTCAACTGCCGATCAAGCAAATCAGTTTCAATTGCCCCTGGCGCAACCGCATTTACGGTAATTCCGCTTAAGGCAACTTCTTTTGCCAATGCTTTTGCCATACTGATCTGTGCTCCTTTGGCAGCTGAATACAAAACTTCTCCTGCCCCGCCAGTCTGTCCCCAAATGGATGAAATAAAAACAATCCGTCCGTTCCGCTTTTGAATCATATGAGGCAACAGGGTTTGTACCAGATAAAATGCTCCCCGTACATGTACATCCATCAGTTGATCGTAATCATAATCTGTAAAATCCTGAATAATTCCCCATTTTGTTGTCCCTGCAGCATGTACCAGGATTTCCGGGGGAGACAAATACATGGAAATTTCCCTGCAAGCCTGTTCAATGGACGAACGCATCCTCACGTCCAGATGAACCGGATAAGCCTCTGCCCCCAGACTCTGACACTTTTGTACCGTTTGTTCAGCCTTGTCCTTATTTGTATGGTATCCGACGGCTACGGAAGCTCCGCTCTCCGCAAGCTGAATGGAGACCGCTTCGCCAATCCCGCCGCTGCCACCCGTAACCAGCGCTGTTTTTCCTTTCAGATCAGCCACTTCTTTCCATCCTTTCAAAAAAAGCGCCCTTGTCTAAAGGACGCTTCCGATATCTGAAAAATCGGGAAGGCGATGGCTGGCGCCTTCCAATCGATATCCAGATCCCTTTTTCCTATTCCTGTGCCGGGCGTACTACGGAAGCGGCAAATCTCTCCCATTGCATATGTTCCCGCATGCGCCGGTTTACCTCTTCCAGAGTCAGCGATTCCAGAACCGGAACCAGATTGAACAGATCTGCATCGTTAAAGCGGTAACCTGTAAACTGGTTGGCAATCCATTCAGGTGAATTCAGATAACGCAAGTTGGCACCAATCTTCTTCTTGCGAATCCGTTCAAAAGTATCCTGGTCCAGTCCCTGTTCAATCAACGGAGGCAACTCCTGTTTGATCCGTTCAAGCAAACGATCCGGATCTTCTGTATCTCCGCCCATCATTGACAATCCAAAGCCCCGGTCCAGCGTATAACTGACTCCAAAGCTGTCATCAATCAACCCGTCATCATAGAGAGACTGATATAATTCGGAAGAAGAGCCGAGCAGGGCTTCAAGTACCAATTGTGTTGCCATTTCCTGCTTTAACAGCTCATCACCGGTGACATGAACACGACTTTTCATTTCCTTGAAGCCAAACATACACTTGGAAATCCCGACACTAACCTCGATTTCCTTCAGTTTTTCACTTACCTGTTCCGGTTCATCCGGAAAGAAACGGTTGATATCGGTTTGAACAGGGAACGATTTTGCGGCCTGATTTTCCCTGACCAGATTTATGATCTGTTCCGGTTCTACCGGCCCGACTACAAACAAAACCATATTGCTGGGATGATAAAATGTCTCATAACAGGTATACAGCAAATCCTTTGTAATTTTGGAAATGGACTCAATTGTTCCCGCAATGTCAATCTTGACCGGATGCTTTTGGTACATGGCTTCAAACAGGCCAAAGTAGACACGCCAATCAGGGTTATCGTCATACATGCGAATTTCCTGCCCGATAATTCCCTTTTCCTTTTCTACATTTTGCTCTGTAAAGTAGGGAGACTGAACAAAATCAAGCAAGGTCATCAGGTTCCGTTCGACCTGTCCGGTACTGGAAAACAGATACGCCGTACGGGTAAAACTGGTAAATGCGTTGGCAGAAGCACCTTGTCTCGAAAACTCCTGAAATACATCCTCACCGGATGATTGTTCAAACATTTTATGCTCCAGAAAGTGGGCAATTCCATCTGGAACCTGATGTTTCCTGTTCCCTGGCACCTGAAACGCATTATCAATCGACCCGTATTTCGTTGTAAATGTTGCATAGGTTTTAAAAAATCCCTTTTTCGGCAGAACATAGACACTCAGCCCATTGGGAAGTTCCTCAAAATAAAGGGATTCCTGAACTTGATCAAAATCAACTTTTTGCATCTTCATTTCCTCCCCGGTCCCGCAAAAAATAAATGGTATCCAGTTGTACCTTTTCGGCGATTTTTTGCACATCTTCTTTGTTGACCCGGCTGATTTGTTCCAGCAATTGTTCCAGCGGACGCTGTTTTCCGCTTAACACAGCCTGGTAATGATAGAAAATCATTTCATAGGAACGATCCATCTGGGAACGCAATTGATTGGACAAGGTTGCTTTTGTCTGTTCCAGTTCCTGCTCTTCTATTTTTCCCTGACGCATGTCCTCCAGCTGCTGCCTGATAATGTTGACTGCCTGTTCATAATTGGAAATTTCAATTCCGGATTGGATTGCCAGCAGACCTTTGTGGCTTTCCAGGCGCGAGGAACAATAATATGCCAGACTGGCTTTTTCACGAACATTCCGGAATAACTTGGAATGGGGAAAACCGCCCAGGATTCCGTTATACATCAATAATGCCGGGTAGTCTTCATCCTGGATGGATGTTTGTGTCCGGCAGCCGATATTCAGTTTTCCCTGTTTTACATTCATCCTTTCAATCACGACCCGTTCCTTTGCAACAGGATGCATCACCGATTCCGTCTGAATGGTTTTTCTCCCAGTTCCTGCAACCCCAGCAAACTGATTTTCCAGCAATTCGACTACCTCATCAACAGTTACATTTCCAACACAATAAAAATCAATCGGGCATGTGGTTAAAACTTCCTGATAGTATGTATACAGGTTTTGTGGATCAATCTTCGCCAGATCTTCAACCCGTCCGTGATTAAACAAGGCATAAGGTTCTCCCTCACACATCGCCTCAATCATGCGGTAAGAAGCATAACGGATTTTATCATCTTTCAGGCTCTCTATTTTTTGTTTCAGATTTTTCTTTTCCGCTTCAACATATGACGCTTTCAATGCCTTGTTCTCCAAAACAGGATTCAAGAGGACATCGCTTAGCAACTGAACCCCTTCGGCCAACAGTTTGGGAGCTTCCCTCAAATACTGTTCATTGGCAATTTCCAGCGCAAATTGCATGATATGCCGTTCTCCCCGTTTGAATACATCTCCGTACAGTACCGCTCCGAACAGATCATCCAGCTTTCTTTTCAAAGCAATCGTTGTTGGCACCGAAGCCGTTCCCCTCTGCAATACATTCGGCAACAAAGCGGTTTTCGTTACCGTCTCCGGAGTCAAATCCTGCTGAATAAATGCCATTAAAGTTGTTGTCTTGAATTTGTCACTGGCACAGACATGAACACGAATATTTCCGATCGTTCTTGAGTCAAACCGGGCGTAATCCAAATTAGCCACCTCTCCTTTTATAAGGTCAATTACACCTATTATAGACGAATAAGCTGCAATTGGAAACGTTAACCATTCTTTATTATGATCTGCAATACAAAAAAACTTTCTTTTCAAATGGATAAAAAAACATTATTTTTCAGTCGTTAATCATCATGCGCTGCGTTTGTGCAAATATTTAAAAAATTCATTCAAGAATTTGCTCT
This sequence comes from Thermoactinomyces sp., assembly GCA_049587175.1. Lineage (GTDB taxonomy): Bacteria > Bacillota > Bacilli > Thermoactinomycetales > Thermoactinomycetaceae > Thermoactinomyces. The sequence goes on along the minus strand of JBAVDL010000173.1, from coordinate 10,250 downwards.
TATAATCTGATGCAAGAAGCAGATGCTGGCAAGCAATTGCAAAGATTCCGTCAAAAAGGTCAAAAAATTCCTTCCGAATCAACGGAAAGAAACGGATCACCGGCAACATGGGCAATCCGGTTCTGAACCCGTTCTGGGAAAATTCAAAAGAAAGCCTTCATTCCCTGACTACTTTGATGTTCGGAACCTGGAAAGAGACATCAAATAATGTCGGCTTTATTACTTTTCTGTTGACAGGGAGCCAACATTTTTGGTGAAAATCAACCGGTAAACCAGAAAGCAAACACCTGACAGCAGTCCGAACAAAACCAGTCCCGGCAAATAGGAACCGGTTATGTCTTTAAAGACCCCCATCAGGATGGGCGGGAAAAATCCTCCCAATCCGCCCCAGGCACCCACAACACCGGTGACCGCTCCTGTCTCGTGCAGGAAAATTTCAGGAACCAGTTTGAATATCGCTCCATTCCCAAGCCCGGACATGACGGACACAAACAGGCTGGCAACCGTCATAATTATCATATTTTCCATTCCAAACCCAATCACGAAAGCGCCAATCGTCATTCCTGAGAAAACGAGCGTTAAAATGCGCTGTGTCCCGATTTTGTCTGACAAGTTCCCGCCGATTGGACGAAAAATTGTGGCAATAACCGTAAATCCGGCTGCCCTCAACCCGGCATCCACAGGACTCAGGCCATAAAGATCCATCAACAAGGTAGGCAAATAGATTCCGAATGATACATAAGAACCAAATGTTACAAAGTAAAACAATGATAATATCCATGTATGTTTATATTTTAGTACAGATAAAGAATGAAGTATAGATTTTTTTTCATTCAATTCCGGTGTTTCCGGTGTTCCATACCAAATGAACAACAACATGACGGCAACTGGAATCAGTAATACCCAAAATACCCACTTAACACCAAGCATTGAGGCAATTATCGGCACGGAAAAAGATGCCACAGCTGTTCCAATATTTCCGACGGCATTGATCCCCAGAGCAGTTCCCTGTTTTTCCGGAGAAGTCAATCTGGAAACAAACGTAATGGAAATCGTAAAAGACGTTCCAGCCATTCCGATAAAAAAAGCCCAGAACAGCATCATTTCATAGGAATCGGCAAATCCTGCTCCAATCAGAGGAATCATCAAAAACAACAACAGGAGAGCAAACAGTTTTCTTCCTCCATACCGGTCTGTCAAAATCCCCAACGGGATCCGCATCACTGAACCCAGCAATACAGGAATAGCCACCAACAGACTTTTTTCTGTCGATGTAAGTCCAAACATTTGCTGAAACGTATTGGAAAGCGGCGAAAAAACTGTCCAAACGGCAAAACTGAATGTCATTGCCAAAGTTGTTATTGGCAAAACGGCCTTACGCTTGTTCACTCGAAAACCTCCCCAAACGTCAGGAAGATCCTCCCTGAGTGTCACATGAACGATTCCAGACATCTGTTATTGATTCAAGATGTTTGCTCTTCTGTTTGAAGCAGTACTGCTGTTGATAACCATACTCAACTCACCTGAACCTTCCTTATGCGGATAAACAAAAGGGACGGTTCAGAACAAGTCATTACGGGAGGAAATTCCACGATTCATTTCCTCCCTTCCTGAAAACGGTCAGGCATCCACTACATGGCCACTAACCAGCCGCTCCAGGCAGATTTGACTGTTCATCATCCGTTTCCTTCACATACCGGCATGTATGCTCCAGTTTTTTGATCAATGATGTTCTTTCGGCATTCTTCTGCGATACACCACAAAACTGCGCTGCAGATAACGAAGCGGCAGGCTGAATACGTGTACCAATCTTGTAAACGGCCACAGGATAAAAATGCCATAGGCCGAAACAATATGAATTTTGAACCAGATTGGTACGTCAGCCATATAATTCGGGTTGGCATTAAACAGAAAAATGCTTCGAAACCAGGGGCCTATCGTTGTACGATAATCAAATCGGTGATTGTCAATGTTTAAAAATGTTGAAGACAGACCACTTAACATGATCATCGCAAAAAAAACGAGGACCAGGATATCCGACTTCGTACTCGTAGCCAGAATTCTTTTTATGCTGACCCGGCGGTACAACAAAATGCCTAACCCGATGGTTGCCACAATCCCTGCAGGAACACCGAAACCAATTGCCATCTTATGATAGAATTCTTCCGAAATTCCCATTGATGTATACACATCGACCGGAATCAGAATTCCCATCACATGTCCGCCCAGAACAAAGAGTATTCCCCAGTGAAACATCAGACTTCCTGTACGCAGATGCTTTTTTTCCAGAAACTCGCTCGATTTGGATGTCCAGCCAAACTGATCATGCTGATACCGGTAAATATGGCCGCCAATAAAAATTGTAAAAACGATATACGGAAGATATCCCCAAAGAAATTGGTCAAACATTGCTATCCATCCCTTCCGCCGGACTCTCATCAACACAAATCTGTTCAAGTACGCAGTCAAGAACGTCAAACAGTACCGCATAGTTGCTTTGCATTGCCGTCAACTGACTGCCAATTTCAGATATATTTCTTTTATATTTTTGCATAATAGGACGTACAAACCTTTCATCTGCCCGGGATGAAAACTCCAGGATCAGCGGCAAATAATCGGGCAATTCCTTGTCTGTCACCTGAAACCCGGCATTTTGATAGACCTGTTTAAGATACAGCAGCGCCATCCCGCGCTCGCGCTGTTCTCCCTCCGACAAATAACTCATATACATATTTGTCTTTCTGCCAAAATCAAATACATTCACATAAGATTTCATCCGTTCATCCGGTTCAGCCTTGCCCGCGTCTTCAACAAATTTTTTCAGGCTCTCAGCAATGCGCGCATCTGTCAAGTGATCCAGTATTTCCCTGCAATCTCTTAAACCTTCAGCCCATTTTTCATCGGGATAAGCAAGCAAATAGGAAAGAAGCTGAAATACCTGTTGTGCTTGTTTAAAATCCATCATGCAAATCTCCTCATCAAGAAAGTACACCGCATGCACCCGGACCGCCATCAAATGACAATCCGCAAGTTCCCTGTTCCTGATACAAATTGGCAACCTGTTCACGGTGGGATGCCGGAATGACAAAACGGTCCTCATATTTGGCAATTGCCAGGAGGCGATACATATCATCCATATTTTCCGGTTTCAGTCCCAATTCAGCCAGTATACCCTCGTCAATTTCTTTTCCGGTCTGTTTGGCTCTCATATAGATGCGCATGGAGGCCATTTTTTTCAATACCGTGCGAATTACTTCACTGTCGCCAGCTGATAACAAATTGGCCAGATATTCAATCGGAATCCGCATTTGGTCGATTGCCGGGAAAATATCGGTTTGGTCAGCCCGAGCCCCTTTTCCCTCAATCATGTTGGTAATGGGGCTAAGCGGCGGTATATACCAGACCATCGGCATGGTGCGGTATTCAGGGTGCAGCGGAAGGGCAATTTTCCAATCGATAATCATTTTATATACAGGTGATTTTTGGGCTGCTTTAATGAACGAATGTGGAATCCCGTCTTCTTCAGCTTTTTTAATTACCTCGGGATCATTCGGATCCAGGAAAATTTCCAGTTGTGACTTATACAGATCTTTTTCATCTGTTACAGCAGCTGCGTCCTTCACTTTGTCAGCATCATAAAGCATGACACCAAGATAGCGGATCCGGCCAACACAAGTTTCCGAGCAAATCGTTGGCAGGCCTGCTTCCAGTCTTGGAAAACAGAGTGTACATTTTTCAGCCTTGTTGGTTTTCCAGTTGAAATAAACTTTTTTGTACGGGCAGCTGGACACGCAGAAGCGCCATGCCCGGCACGCATTCTGATCGACGAGTACCACTCCGTCTTCATCCCGTTTATACATCGCAGCGGACGGACAGGCCGACACACAGGGCGGATTGATACAATGTTCACAAATTCGCGGCAAATACATCATAAACACATTTTCAAATTCAGCTTTTACTTCATTTTCCATTTTTTCGATATTGGGATCTTTCAGAGCCGAATCCGGGCCGCCCGCCAAATCGTCTTCCCAGTTGGAACTCCAGTTGATATCCATAAATTCGCCTGTAATTGATGATTTTGGACGAGCGACCGGTTGATATTTTTTTTCCGGACTGTTTGTCAAGGTTTCATAATCGTAATCCCATGGCTCAAAGTAATCATCGATGGTCGGCAGATCCGGATTGTAAAAGATATTGAGCAGCCTTGATGCCTTTGGCCCCGATTTCAACTGCAATTCCCCGTTTTTCAGTTCCCAGCCGCCCCGGTATTTTTTCTGGTCTTCCCATCGTTTCGGATACCCTATACCCGGCTTTGTCTCTACGTTGTTAAAGTACATATACTCTGCACCTTTTCGGTTGGTCCAGGTATTTTTGCATGTCACACTGCAGGTATGGCAGCCGATACATTTGTCCAGATTCATAACCATCCCGATCTGTGCCTTAATCTTCAAGCCAATCAACCTCCTTCAACTTGCGAATAATGACATTAAGGTCCCGCTGGTTTCCTGTCGGGCCATAATAGTTGAACCCGTAGCTCAATTGGGCATAGCCGCCGATCATATGCGTTGGTTTCACGTGTATTTTTGTGGGACTGTTATGCGTACCGCCGCGATTATTCGTAAGTTTTGTGCCAGGAACGTTGATATGGCGATCTTGGGCATGATACATAAAGGCGACTCCTCTCGGGATTCGGTGTGATACAACCGCACGTCCGACCACGACTCCATTCCGGTTAAAACATTCAATCCATTCATTGTCTCTCACGTCAATCTCTGCAGCGTCATCATGGTTCAGCCAGATTGTCGGCCCCCCGCGGAACAGCCTGAGCATTGGCAAGGCATCAAAATACATGCTGTGGATCGACCATTTATTATGCGGAGTCAAATAGTTAAGCGTAATTTCTTTTCCTTCCGTACCCGGACGTTTGTTCGCAAATGGCTTGTGTTGCAATACAGGTTTAAATGTGGCCATGGTTTCGCCAAATTCTTTCATCAGCTCATGATCCAGATAGAAGGATTGCCGTCCGGTCAGTGTCCGCCATGGAATCAAGCGTTCTACATTGGTTGTAAATGGCGAATAACGGCGGCCGCCTTTTTCCGAACCGGTAAACGCCGGAGACGTAATTACGGTTTTGGGTTTGGCAGTAATATCATCAAACGTGAATATTTCTTCTTCCCGTTCACTTGCCAGATCTTTCAAGTCCAGATTTGTTATTTTTTCCAATGCTTCCCAAGCTTTGACAGCAACGTGTCCATTCGTTGTAGAAGAAAGGGTCAAGATCGCTTCAGCCGCTTTTTTTGCATCGCCAATATCGGGACAGCCGGCAGCAATCCCTTTTCCACGAACGGTACCCAGTCTTTTTTTCAATTCTTCGTATTCTTTCTCAACCGACCAGTTTATTCCTTTTGTACCAAAAGGTTTTTTGACAATATCGGGGCCCAGTGCAGTCATTTTTTCAAAGATTTTTGTGTAATCCCTTTCGACCACATGGATCTGGGGCATGGTTTTTCCAGGAACCGGTTCGCACTCACCTTTGCTCCAATCTTTCACTTCTCCCAGCGGTTGGGACATTTCTCCGGGGGTGTCATGCCCAAGAGGTACGGCCACAATCTCTTTAAATGGTTTCAGTTTCAGTTTGGCTGCCATGGTTGAAACAGTTTTGGCCAGTGATTTGAAAATATCCCAGTCTGAACGCGCTTCCCAAGGTTCATCAATCGCCGGATTAAATGGATGAACAAACGGATGCATATCCGTACTGCTTAAATCGTGTTTTTCATACCAGGTTGCAGCAGGCAACACGATATCCGAATAAAGAGAGGTGCCGGACATGCGGAAGTCCAGGTTAACCAGCAAATCCAGTTTTCCTTCCGGGGATTTTTCATGCCACCTGATCTCTTCCGGACGAATGGCATCCCCGTCTTCGTTCAGCAATCCGTTTGATGTCCCAAGCAAATATTTGAGGAAATACTCATGCCCTTTACCCGAACTGGAAATAAGGTTTGCCCGCCAAACGATCATATTTCTGGGGAAGTTCTTTTCATTGTCAATATCTTCAAGGGCAAAGCGCAATTTTTTGTCTTTCAGCTGTTGAGCTACATATTCTCCGATTTCTGCGGGCGTTTTGGCACCAGCACGGACTGCTTCGTTATACAATTCAATTCCGCTTTTTTCAAAAGTAGGATAAGATGGCAGCCAGCCTAACCGGGCAGCCAGTACATTGTAGTCTGCAAAATGCCGATAGCGCGAATTCCCGGCTATTGGCGAAACCAGGTCATCTACAGGTGTGTTTTCAAAACGCCACTGGCCGGTTGCAAAATAGAAAAAAGACGTGCCATTTTGCAATCTTGGCGGCCCTTGCCAATCCTTTGCCGACATGATTGCTTGCCATCCTTCGGCCGGACGCAGTTTTTCCTGACCGACATAATGGGCCCATCCGCCGCCGTTTACCCCCTGTGCACCAACAAACAGGACAAGGTTCAAAATGGCACGGTAAATGGTATCCGAATTAAACCAGTGATTGATTCCGGCACCGACGATCACCATGGACCGGCCGCCCGTTTCAATCGCATTGTCGGCAAATTCACGGGCAATCCGGATAACCTGCTTCCGGTTTACACCCGTTATTTTTTCTTGCCATCCCGGTGTAAACGGAATGTCATCATCATAACTTTTGGCAGAATTGGCACCAATGCCGCGGTCGACACCATAGTTTGCCAGAACCAGATCATAAACCGTAGTTACATAGACTTCCCCGTTTTCAGTCTGAAGTTTTCTTACGGGGATATCCCGTTTCAGCGCCCGGTTTCCATTATCAGAAAAATAAGGAATCAATACGGTCTTGACTTCATCTTCCATTCCCAGGCAGGACATTCCTGGTTCGATTGCTTCGCCGGTTTCTTCATCAACCAGGTTCAGATTCCATTTTCCCTGGCCTTCATACCGTGACCCCAAGGTTCCGTTTGGAATGGCAAATTTCCGGCTTTTCTCATTCCAGAGAACCGGTTTCCACTCGCCATTGCTTACTTCCCGTCCGATATCCCGGGCATTTAAAAATCGGTCTGCCACATATTCGTCTTCATGCCCATGTTTTTTCAATGTGACGAAAAACGGGAAATCCGTATACTGTTTGGCGTAATTGGTAAAATATTCAATTTCCTGATCAACATAGTACTCCTTCAGGATCACGTGCCCCATCGCCATTGCCAGCGCCCCGTCCGTTCCCTGTTTGACACTCAACCAGTCATCGGCAAACTTGGTGGACTCGGCATAATCCGGACTGACGGAAATAACTTTTGTCCCTTTATATCGTACTTCTGCCAAAAAATGGGCATCTGGTGTGCGAGTCAATGGCACATTGGAACCCCATGTCATGATATAGCCGGCATTGTACCAGTCACTGCTTTCCGGCACATCAGTCTGGTCGCCCCAGATTTGCGGCGATGCAGGGGGAAGGTCCGCATACCAGTCATAAAAACTTAACATGGGTGCACCCATCAGGTGCATAAACCTGGAACCGCCTGCATAACTGACCATTGACATGGCCGGAATTGGCGAAAAACCGACATTCCGGTCCGGGCCATATTTTAAAGAGGTATAAATCAGCGAAGCAGAGACAATCTCCAGTGCTTCGTCCCAGCTCACCCTGACAAATCCGCCTTTTCCGCGCGCTACTTTGTAACGTTTGGCCTTTTCCGGATTTTCAACAATACATTGCCAGGCATCAAGCGGATTGTCATATTCTTTCCGTGCCTGCTTCCACAAATTGTAGAGTACTCCGCGGATATAGGGATACTTCACTCTGAGCGGACTGTAAATATACCAGGAAAAGCTGGCTCCCCTCGGGCAACCCCGCGGTTCAAAATCGGGAAAGTCCGGCCCTGTCGACGGATAGTCGGTTTGTTGCCCTTCCCATGTAACAATTCCGTCTTTCACAAAAATATTCCAGCTGCATGAACCGGTACAATTGACGCCGTGTGTTGAACGGACAACTTTATCATGTTGCCATCTCCGGCGATATACATTCTCCCAGTCCCGGTCCCCATAAGTCACCTGACTATGGTTGCCATCATTTTTTTCAATTGGTTTCAAATACTTGAAGCGCTTGAAAAGTGGTGATTTTTTCTTCATATCGCTCACCCCCGGCATTCCTTTTATATCTCTACAATAAAAGGCCGCAATCCCTTAAATATGTATAGTAGATCACAAATAAAACCTGTTTCACAAAGCGTTCACAAGGCAAGCCTTAAAGATTTAAAGAAAAGGAGGCAGTCTCCGATCGTGAGACAGCCTCGCAATATTGTCAATTCCAATATTCGGTTTATTCAGTCGATTTGTAGCAGTTCAACCGGTTCGTTTGTAATTTTGAACAGCCTTCTGGATTTGGGAAGAACAAAATTGATCAATAGATCACATACTATTGCGGATAAAACAAAAATCAGGGCAACCCTGTACAAAACACTGCAGCAGAAAAGAAACCGCAAGGCACTCATCCATTTTCCCGTTTCTTTTCCGCCAAACCGTGTTCTAGTCGATTACACAATATTCCGCCTGGCAATTTTCACATTTTATTTTTGCTTTCAGGTAATCCAGTCGGTGAAGAATGATTTTTCGACCTTTAAACGAGATGATGCCTTTGTTTTTCAGGTCGCTTAACTCTCTTGTAACACTTTCCCGGGTAGTAGAACTGAAATTTGCCAAATCCTGATGTGTGATGGGAATATCCAACAGAATCCCGTTTTTCATCTCCACACCATAAGTATTGGCAATCCGGATCAGTGTGGAATAAAGTGCCCCTTTTCGGCCATATAACAATAAATCCCGGAATTTTGTATGCTGTTTGCGAAAATGATCCGTGATCATTTTTAAAAATTCCAGAGCAAATTGCGGGTTATTCAGAACCTCGTCTTCAATGGCCTTGTTTTTGATCACCAGTACTTCACTGTCTTCCAGGGCTCGTCCGTTAAACAGATATCGCCCATTTTCGGCAAAAACCATTAATTCCCCAATGACATCGTTTTTCCCGCACAACCGCAATAACAGCTCTTTCCCGTCACCGGTAAGTTTGCTAACCTCAAATTTTCCGGAAGTAATGACAAAAAAATTATCGCCAACCTGTCCTTCCCGAAATAAAAAAGCACCTTTCGGAACTTTTTCAGAAGCATGCGCCAAAGATTTCAACTTGTTCAGAGTTGTTTCACTCAGCATATACATAAAAACTTCCCCCATTTTTCGGGTATGAAACAGTTTACCAACTTAATGAATGCTTATTTTTATATACTATTAAAGTATAACATTTGGTCAAGCTGGTTGCATACTTTCGATTCTCGCCGTTGGTTCATTCTCCCCTGCAAACAGCCTGGAAAAGCAGTATGGCTTCTTGTATTTGTCAAGAAGCCAAAGCATCTTGAAGCCTGTGGCGAAAACATATACCGGAATATTTCTTTCAGCCGGATCTGTTTATTTTTCCCTGTCAGGCCCATTGGAAAACGGTTTCTGATTTTCCTCTTCCTGGCGGAAAAAATCCCCACTTTTTCCGCCGGTTTTTTGAACCAGGAACGTTGGTCCGATCACAATCCCTTTATCCACAGACTTGCACATGTCGTATACAGTCAGGGCACACACCGAAGCGGCTGTCAGCGCTTCCATTTCCACCCCGGTATTCCCTTTTGTTTTTACAAAAGTATCAATATTTAATTGATACAGTCCATCTTTCCGTTCATGCCAGTTAAACCGGATATCCACACCGGTCAACTGCAGGGGATGACACATCGGAATCAGATCGGCTGTCTTTTTCGCCCCCATAATACCGGCAACCTGGGCGACAGCCAGAATATCCCCTTTCTCCATTTCTTTTTGGACGATCCTTTTGCAGATCGCTTCAGACAACAGAACACTGCTTCTTGCCCGGGCCGTTCTTAACGTTTCATCTTTATTTGTAACATCAACCATTCTTGCGTGTCCTTGTTCGTTGAGATGGGTCAGTCGTTCCATTCTTCAACCCCCGCTTACCGGAGGGATGAGTGCCACTACATCCCCGTCACGAATGATTTCCTGATCAGTTGCAAACTCCTCGTTTACTGCAACCATGATCGTTGAGGCTTGGCGAACCGATCTTTTTTCCAACTCTTCACGCAGTTGCCGAACAGACATCTCCCGCCGGTTTATTGTCAGTTCGGATCGTTGTAACTGTTCCTTCAATCCGGCAAATAATAACACTCGAATCATTGCTCCTGCTCCTTTACACACCGTCC
>JBAVDL010000172.1:0-3313 GCA_049587175.1 Thermoactinomyces sp. | reverse complement strand
GATATAGGGGCGTATGTGCCGGCCAGCGGGCGAATTCCGGGAATGCGGCGTCCGGTGCGGACAATTACTTTTCCGTCAATTTCTTTCCGTAAAATGGCATTGGGGCTGCCGACATCTCCTTTTTCTTCCGGCGTGATCGTTGCCGCCTTTAATCCAAAACCGTGCTTCTTCATTGCCCGGGCTGCTTCATAAACAATCTGATTCTTTGTTTTTCGCCGATTTTCAAGACTTAAATCAAAAGTTTGAAATTGAAGTTCAAATCCGATTACATTGGAATCCAAAACGCGCAAACTTTCTTCCAGCAATTCCTGCCCTGTTTGATCCCCTTTCATAATAACGACTGTTCTATGGCTCATGGATAATTCACCTCAATTTGAAAATTCCTCATCTATTATAACCCTGTAATTTTTTTAAGACCAGTTTTGCAAAAGCAAGACAGTACCAAAAGAAGATAATGTTTTCAGTTTGTGCCGGCAAACGATTCTGGAAGCGGAGTGATGCCGGTACCTGCTTCTTTGCAAGGCAAAGCGGAACGGAGTCCTGAAAATTGTTTCTTTTGGTTGTTTTTTCAGTCCCGTAACAAAGTTTCTTTATGTTCTTGCCTGAATTCAGTACAATGTAAGAGTAAAAGGGTTGCTATATAAGCTTTAGGTGGGAGAGATGGATTTGCGACCAGGATATTTGAAATACATAGCGTTCTGTTTCGTTTTTTTGTTGTTTGTGCAGACCGCTTGTTCACAACAACCTGAACCCGCTTCTGAACCGAAGCCGGAAAACTTGTCCAAATGGGTGGATGAGCAGTTGGCTGCGATGAGCCTGGACGAAAAGATCGGGCAAATGTTCATTGCCGGCTTTAAAGGGAAAGGATCGGATGAACAGGCTTTGGCGGTGAATGAACAGGCACGGACGCTTGTAAAGGATTACCATGTCGGAGGTATAATCTACTTCGACCGTAATGTGGAAAGTCCCACCCAGGTGGCCAGACTGAGCAATGATTTGCAGAAGTTGGCTTTATCGACAGAGAGGAAGATTCCCCTGTTTATTACGGTTGACCAGGAAGGGGGGAAAGTAGCCCGATTAAAGCAAGGGTTTACTTCTTATCCCGGCAATATGGCTCTGGGGGCTTCCCGCAGCAAGGAACTGGCTTTTCAAACCGGGAGACAGATGGGACTGGAGTTAAAAGCGGTTGGCATTAACCTGAATATGGCTCCGGTTATGGATGTGAATAACAATCCCCAAAACCCGGTCATCGGGGTTCGCTCATTTTCTGAAAATCCTGAGTTGACGGCGGAGCTGGGTTCCGAGATGATTCGGGGATTCCATGAGAGCGGAATTTTGACGATTGCCAAGCATTTTCCAGGACATGGCGATACAGCTGTCGACTCTCATGTCGGACTCCCTGAAATTCCCCATTCCATGGATCGGCTGGATAAATTGGAACTGGTTCCCTTCAAACGGGCAATTGCTGCAAATACGGATATGGTGATGAGTACCCATATCACTTTTCCCGCCCTTGAGCCGACACCGGGACTGCCGGCTACCTTGTCCAAACATGTTTTAACCGGTCTTTTGAGAGACCAGTTGAATTATAACGGAGTCATTATTACAGATGATATGGAGATGGGGGCAATTGCCGAGAATTTTGGCACCAGCGAAGCTGCTGTCCGAGCTGTTCAGGCTGGAGCCGATATCGTACTGGTCTGTCATTCACTCGATCGCCAGACTGAATCAATCAAGGCCGTTAAACAGGCGGTGGAACAGGGGAAAATTGACGAAAAACGGATTGATGCTTCTGTACGGCGAATTTTGAGCTTAAAGGCAAAGGATGCATCATTCCTGTCAAATCCTTATGTGGATGTGCAAAAAGCAGACCAGCTTACGGCCCGACCGGATGCCGCCAAAGTTGCCCGGCAAACAGCCGAGCAGGGGGTTACTTTGGTAACGGACCCTGAACAATTGATTCCGCTGGATACGAAACAAAAGCTGGCTGTATTTACAGTCAACAAGCCGAAGGCCATAACCGGGGTCCTGAAACAGCAGGGTTATGATGCTACAGTATCCTTTATTGACAAATTAAGCGTTTCACAGATTCCGTCTTTGCTGACCAGGGCAAAAGAAGCCGATGCGGTACTGATTGCCATGAATCAGGGAAAAGATACTGGAACCTGGATTCAGTTTGTCCAAAGACTGCGCTCGGAGAATATACCCGTTGTGGTTTGGGCGATGGATGTACCATACGGCTTGGGTAATTTGCCCCGGGGAACTGCTTCCATTGCCCTGTACGGCTCATCAGAGCCTCTTCTGGAAGCAGGTGCCAAAATTTTATCGGGAGAAATAAAAAGTCAGGGCCAGTTGCCGGTAACCGTTTCGGAACGGTTCCCTTTTGGCTGGCCGGAAAATGAAAACCGGTGACCAGGACGGATCCAAGGAAGGAAGTGCAAAAGTGGTCCTTGAAATAAGTCTGGCAGTAATAGCTGTTGCCATTGTGGTCTTCGTTGTGTTTGCTGTCCGGTTTCTGCTTCGTTTGACCAAAACGGTGGAGACGATACAAGCCACATTGGACGAAGTAAAAGGTCAGGTGGCAGCAGCCGTTGATGAAACCCAATTGGCTGTGAAGGAAACAAGAAGTCTGGTAAAAGAAATCCGCGACAAAGCCGAAAAAACAGACTCGCTTTTTGAAGCAATGGATGGATTGGGAAAAACGGTGGAGCAAGTGACCGCCCGGATTCATCGTCAGGTAGAGGAAAATCAGGCCAGATACGGTAATTTGGCCAGCCTGATCGGAACAGGACTGGAATTGGCAAGAAGATGGAAACAGGAACGCAAGGAACAAAGCAAGGGAGTGGAAATTCGTGGCTAAGAAGTGTAAATACTTTATTGCCGGAGCTTTGCTTGGCTCCCTGGTCGGGGCAGCGGTAGCTGTATTGACCACCCCGCTAAGCGGCAGGGAAATGCGTGAAGAACTGGAAAAAAATCTTGAATCCACCAAAGAAAAAGGAAAAGAATTTTACCATACACTCAAGGAAAGAATCGAACCGGCAGAACTGGAGACAGTTAAAAGTGATCAGCTTGAGGGCTGGATGGAGTTGCCGGTTAAACGGGAAGATCAGGAAGAACCGGAAAAAGACAGACAGGGAATCTCAATTTGATAATCTGTTGGAAACGGGCCACAAGGGACAATGTTGGCTCGTTTCCCGAATCAGGAGGTTATGGTCATGGAAAAATATATTGAACTGACTGATGTGGAAAAATTGGAAAAAACACTGGCTGACAATCAGGAGGACTTGTTGTTATTGTTTAAGCATAGTACAAG
>JBAVDL010000171.1:0-14244 GCA_049587175.1 Thermoactinomyces sp. | reverse complement strand
GCTATGAATTTAAAAAAGCTGGCCAATTGGCGATGGCGAAGCCGTCGGCATCGTCGATTTTTTAATCAGTTTATTAGAAAACCCCTTCTGTACTCAGTTACTAGAAGGGGTTTATCTACAGTCTGAGACTGCCTGAAAAGGCAGCCTTTCCTTCTGTTCAGAAGGCAATAAAATAAATAATCACAGCGATTACAATCCGATAAATTGCAAATGGCACCAACTTCACTTTGTTGATTAATTTCAGGAAGTAGCGAATAGAAAACAAGGCAAATAAAAAGGCACTGATAAAGCCGGCTATGAAAAACGGAAGAGCATCCGGTGTAAAATACTCCCAGTTTTTGATCAGCGACAGGCTGCTGGCACCTGCCATGATGGGAACCGCCATGATAAAGGTAAAATCCGATGCAGTACGGTGATTCAATCCTAGCAGAACCCCGCCGGAAATGGTTGAGCCGGAACGGGAGAAACCGGGCCACAAGGCGATGCACTGAAAGAGGCCCACAATCAATGCATGTTTATAGGTGATTTGGTCAAGTGTCACTACCTTGGGGCGTGCCGGCCGAAACCAGTCCGCCGCAATCATCAGAAGAGCTCCCCCGACCAAACCGACCAGAACTGTTGAAGTGCCAAAAAGTTTATTGTCAATATAATCTTCAAACAGGAAACCCAGCACCGCAGCAGGCAGCAATCCGACAATGATCTGGGTCAGTTTGAGGTGCTGCTGCCCTTCTCCCTGTTCCTTGTTGATCTTTTTTAAACCCAGCAAGTCCATAAACCGGTCTTTAAAGACAATAACTACTGCCAGAATCGAGCCCAACTGAATACAAACCTTGAATGTATTGGCCACCGGTTCTGTAAAAATTTTTTTCGTCTGAAAAAACATATCATCGACCAGAATCATATGTCCTGTGGAGGAAACAGGGGCAAACTCCGTCAAGCCTTCAACCATCCCCAATACGATCCCGACAAAAATTTCCCACAAGTTCAATGCGCTCACCTTTTCCTTCGACTTTACTGTGATGATCTGTTTGCCAATAATCTACCAGGATCCGGCATGCTTCGTTACAGTGGGTTTCTCCCCAAAAAAGAAAATCAACTTCTATAATCGCACATTTTCCTGAAGCATGGCAATAAAAAGTAAACAGGTTTTTTCAATTCTTCATAACGCCTTTTTACAAAATAGGCGAAAGCAAGCGGGAGATTGACTCTTTAAACCGGATCCAGCAGGAACGTTGATTGTACATCTCGTTGGTCAATTCCGTCGACTTTTGCAAGTCCTTTTCAAAAATTGTCTGCAGCCGTCTTGCCAGAACCACATCGAAAACAAACGCATTTACCTCAAAATTCAGTTTAAAACTGCGTACATCAAAATTGGCTGTTCCCACCGAGGCAATCTTGCCGTCGACAACCATCATTTTAGCATGAATAAAACCATGATCATAGATAAAACAGCGGACTCCAATCTTGAGCAATTCCCCGATGTATGCATATGTGGCCCAATAAACAAAGATATGGTCCGGTTTGCTGGGAATCATGATCCGGATTTCCACTCCGGACAAAGCCGCAATCTTCAAAGCATGCATCAGACTGTCATCCGGGACAAAATAGGGCGTTTGGATCACAATCTGTTCTTTTGCCGAATAGATCATTTTGATCATGCCGTTTTTGATCTGTTCCCATTCGGAATCCGGCCCGCTGGACACGATTTGCAGGGCGGTTTTGCCCTTGGGCACCTTGACGGGAAAGTATCGCCTTTCAAAATTGAGCGGGTTTGTTGAAGCGTTGTTCCAATCCAGAAAAAAACGGGTTTGCAGCGAATCCACGGAGCTGCCCTGCAACCGGAGATGGGTATCCCGCCAATAACCCATTTTCGGGTTGCATCCCAAATATTCATCCCCGATATTGAAACCGCCAATATAGCCGATTTTCCCGTCAATTACCACCAGTTTGCGGTGGTTCCGGTAGTTCACGCGAAAATTGAGGTAAGGAATAAATTTTGAAGGAAAAAAAACAGCCACTTCTCCCCCTGCCTCGATCAGCGGCTTGAAAAAACGGGAGGGCAACCGGGAGGAGCCCATGTCATCATAAAGGACACGAACCTTGACGCCTTCTTTGGCTTTTTGGGTCAAGGCATGCAAGATCCTGTTGCCGATCCGGTCATTTTTAATAATAAAATAAAGCAGATGAATATGGTCTTTTGCCTGATGGATATCCTGAATCAACGCCTCAAATTTGGCATGCCCGTCCGTAAAAATATCTACTTCATTATCCTGTGTGAAAATTGCGTTTCCGCTTACCAGATTCATGTAAATAATCGACTGGTACGGTATGATGGCCGGATCGTGAAAATGAAACCGGTGCTGTTCAAGCGCATGGATTTGCTGCTTTTTTTTCATGACAAATTCCCTGGTATGTTCAGCTGTAAATTTGAAAATTTTTCGTTTGCTGAGATTTTGCCCAAATACAATATAAAGAACAAAGCCAACCACCGGCAGGAACAGCAAAATCAATATCCAGGCCCACGTTGCAGCTACATTGCGCCGTTCCAGAAAAATAATGACGATCGCCAGCGGAATATTGACCATAGTAAGCAAAGCTAACAGAAATACATTCATATCCTCCGCCTCCCCCATATTTTTCTCGTTATTGCCTTTTCTTCCGGGCAAACAAACGGACTAACTGTTTTTTCATAATCAACAAAAACAAGCCATATAACTTAATGAAAGGAGGGAAAACATTATGCCTTTCCGCCCTCGTCCTGCACGGCTTACCGGATGGTCAAAAAGACGTTTCAAAACAGTCAGGAGAAGAACTGTCTATACACGCCCGTCTTTTCGGTTTCCCCATCCATTATTTCGGACTTCAACGCTTGTTCTGATCTTTTTTCTCATCGCCACCCTGCTTTTGTGTTACCTTGGCTATACGGTCATCACTCACAAACTGCGGCCGGCCATCATTGTACTGGCTGAGGAAGAAGCAAGAAAAAACGCGCAAAAAGCTTTCCTGAAGGCAATTGAAGAAATGCAGAAAAGGGTGAATCCCGTCGCCACCCTGCAAGTTGACAAACAGGATCGCATTGTCGGCGTCAGTTTTAACAGTCAGATGGAAGCCAAGGCGTATCAGATCGTAACCGAGCAGATTCTGAAAGAACTGAACAAGGAGGAAAACCGGGTAATCCATATTTCCCTGGGGGAAATGATGCAAAGCAACATTTTTGCAGATGTCGGTCCCGAAATCCCGGTTCAGATTTGGGTAGAAGGTACACCACATGTTACATTTTCATCCAGTATCGAAGGCAAAGGGATCAACACAACGATGATTACTGTAAATCTTGAAGCCACAATCAAGATGCGCTCCCTGTTGCCTTTGACTGATGAACATTATACCCTGAAATTTGACCAGCCCATTGCCCGGCAAGTAATTGTTGGAGATGTCCCCAACTTTTATCCGTTTGGACTTGATTTCCAAAATTCCCCTGCTTCCAAAAAATAATCATCAGAAAATTTTTTGCCTGCTATAATATAGGCAGTCCTGTATATAAAAGAGGAGGCTGACTATGCATTCCAACCACCACAACCATATGCACGACCATCAACGGAGCAACAATCGCCAAAGCCTGACCATAGCCCTGATCATTACTGCAGGTATTATGATACTGGAATTTGTCGGCGGGATCCTGGCAAAAAGTCTGGCTCTTTTGTCCGATGCAGGACACATGCTGAGTGATGTCACTTCTCTTGCTCTCAGTCTGGCCGCCTTCTGGTTTGCCGCCCGTCCGCCATCATCCAGCAAGACTTTTGGCTATTACCGGTTTGAGATCCTGGCCGCACTTTTTAACGGAATCACATTGTTTGTTATTGCCGGGTTTATTGTATGGGAAGCTGTGGAGCGATTTGTAAACACTACGCCGGTAGAAGGAAATCTGATGATGATCATTGCAGCGGTCGGACTGCTGGCCAATTTATTGAGTGCCTGGGTTCTTCTTCGCAAAGGGGATACCAGGGACAATTTGAATCTGCGCAGCGCTTATCTCCATGTTCTGGGAGATGCTCTTGGTTCCCTTGGAGCAATCATCGCCGGCCTTTTAATTTCATTTTTTTCCTGGAATCTTGCTGATCCGGTAATCAGCGTTATTGTCGCACTCATAATTTTAAAAAATGCCTGGGGGGTTATCAGCCATTCCCTTCACATTTTGATGGAAGGCACCCCCGTTACGATCGACCACAGAGAAGTCGAGAAAAAACTGCAAGACATCCCCGGGGTTATCAATGTGCACGATTTGCATATCTGGACCATCACATCGGGAGTTGATTCCCTGTCCTGCCACTTGCTGGTTCAAAAAGATACAGATCACCAGAAAATTTTACATACGGCGATTGTATTGATTGAAAAACATTTTTCCATTTCCCACACCACCATTCAGATCGAAACAACAGATTTTCAGCACACGGTCAATCATGTTTTGCACTAGCCTTACGGTTTTGCCATTTGCAACAGGACATAAGTTCTTCTTTTTCTCATATGAATAAACTAACAAAAAGAAGATAGGGGACTTTGCAATGGCCGAATGGTTCGTTCAATCAACATTCATTACATTCTTTGGAACAGGCGGGTTTCTGCTGGGAGCATGGTTGGCCGCCTGGCTCAAGGAGATACCCGGCCTTTCTCTGGGCTGGGTTTACGCTGTTTCCTCAGGAATTCTTTCCGGGATGATCATCCTGGAACTGATTCCGGAAGCGTTCGCCCAATTTCCCGTCCACTTCCTTTTGACCGGTTTCTTGCTGGGCCTGTACTTTATCCGGTTCATCCATCGCTTCCTGTCCCGCCTGATTATATTTACCCCGCGCCATGACTGGCTCTCCATCGAATCGGTCTCTATATTTTTCATCGGAATCAGCCTGCATAATCTTCCCATCGGCATCAGTCTCGGATTTCAGTTAAATAACGCCAGCCACCTCTCCATTCCCTGGGTTGCCGCTTTAATCTTTCATCATATCCCTGAAGGTTTGGCGCTCTTTTCCATGTTGGCTGCCCAGGGAATCCGGTTTCCAAGAATGGTTCTCCTTTCCCTGCTGCTTTCCCTGTCTCTGGGACTGGGAACAGGGCTCGGATTTATTGCCGATTTCTCAACTTCTGTCATCATCGCCCTGTCGATGGGAATTTCCATTGCGCTTCTCATTTATATAGCCTGGTTTGATATGGCCGTAAAAGCAAAGCAAACCCTGCCCGGAAAACATTTGTTGATTGGCTTTGGTTCCGGCAGTATCGCCTGCTCCATTATCATGTCGTTTATGCATTTTCACTAAGTGTATTGCCCTCTGCAAATCAGGACACAAACTTGAATTTTCCATAAAAATACGGGGAGAGAGGCTGATGACTCAAGTAACCGTAAAAAAGGCACATCGTCCGAGCAAAACAGCAGAATTTGCCGCTTTGTTCCGGGCGCTGGAGCACGCATTCCCAAAAGAAAGGCGTCTGTTTGAAGATCCTTTTGCCATCCATTTTTTGAGTTTTGACCTGCAACTTCTTGCCTGTCTGGCCCGCATCCCGGTTGCGGGCACTCTCCTTCTCCATCTGATTGACCGGATCGAACCCGGGGCAAGAGCTTCAGGTGTAGCCCGGACGCGCCTGATTGACGATCATTTAACCCACGCACTCTCCAGGGGAATTCAGCAAGTGGTCATCCTTGGTTCAGGATACGACTGCCGGGCCTATCGCATTCCGGAGTGCCGGCAGTCTCGTGTGTTTGAGGTGGATCAATCGCCTGTATTAAACCTGAAGCAAACCAGGCTCCGTAAAATTCTTCGCAAACTTCCCCAAAACGTGATCTTCGTCAAAACGGATTTGAACATCGATAAACTGGAACAAAACTTGATTCACTGCGGCTATGATAAAAACCTGCCCGCTTTTTTTATTTGGGAAGGGGTTACACAATACCTGACAGCACAAGCCGTTGATCAAACCCTTGCATTTATCGGAAACACCGCCCCCGGCAGTTTCCTTGTTTTTACTTATGTACATAAACAGGCAGTTGACTCCTGGCCCGGCGGCAAAAAAAAGCGGATGATCCGTCAATTTGTCAAGCAGATCGGAGAGCCGTGGATTTTTGGAATACTGCCGGAAAAGCTTCCTGAACTTTTGCATTCTTATGGACTGGAATTGATTGAGGATGTTGACTCCACGGTTTTTCGGAAACGATATATGAACCCCCGCGGGCCGCATATAAACAGATACAATTTTTATCGTGCAGCGCTTGCCTCTGTAAAAAGAAAAACCGACAAGCCGCAAATCCGTTTCTTTCGTTCTTTTTTCAAATAACATGAATAACATAAAAAACCAGTGCCCACAATAGAAATTGACGGCACTGGTTTTTCCGGAAAATATTTAATCCTGATAGGCAGGAATTTCCAGCAATTCATTTACAGTAACAAACTCGTATCCCTTTTGCTGCAAGGATTCAATAATTTTGGGAAGCGCCTGGACCGTTGCAGAACGGTCCCCTCCCCCGCTGTGTTTAAGAACAATGCTTCCAGGCGAAAGATTTTGCAAAACCGCCTGTGTAACCTGCCGGGGTGTACGGCCTGCTTTCCAATCCCAGGTATCAATATTCCATCCGACGATGGAAATTCCCATTTGATTAATAACTTTTTCTTTTCCCTTGACTGATCCGTAAGGTGCACGAATCATGGCCATATTTTTTCCTGTCACATTTTTTACAGCCTGATTGGTTCTGACAATTTCCTGACGGACCTGGGCATCGCTTAACTTCGCCAGATTCGGATGACTCCAGGAATGTCCTGCAACAACGTGTCCTTCCCTGACCATCCTTTGGACCACTTCGGGAAAATATTGTACCTGTTTTCCTATAACAAAGAAAGTAGCCGAAACGTTATATCGTTTCAGGATATCCAGAATTTGTCCGGTATACCGGGCATCCGGGCCGTCGTCAAACGTCAAGGCAATTTTTTTCTCCGGGCCCGTACCGCTATAATAAATGGATGCCGGTTTCTTTTGGTAATAGAAATCCGGAATTTTCACCCGCTCGACAATCTGGTCCGGGACGTTAACGGTCGCTCCGTTCAGTGCGCTGTAATACTTTTCGGCACTGACTGCTTTCAAATCGGGAACGACAACAAAACTGCTCAACAAGACAATAACGGATAATAAAAAGGTTAACGATCTCATGGTGAACTTCCTAATCCTATCAATCTATATTTATCTAAATTAAATCTATTCTATCTGATAAATAGAATGCAACCGTCAACTGAACAAAAGTTTGATCATCATGTGAAGATTTTACAAAACTGGCAAACTATCGATATTCTGGTTAATCCAGCAAGAAATACTCTTCCATGGTCAGCCCTTTCTGCTTTAAAATGTTGGCCAACTCTTTTCCTACATACCGAATATGCCACGGCTCATAGTTATACCCTGTCACCTCCTCTTTCCCTTTTTCATACCGAATGATAAAACCAAATTCAGATGCATGTTTTTCCAGCCAGCGCCCGGCTTCCGTTTGCCCGAATGATTCATTCAACTGGCAGTTCACACTTGGACTGGAAACATCCATGGCCAGGCCGGTTTGGTGTTCGCTTTGTCCCGGACGGGCATTATATCTGGATGTATTGGCCTGACCTTTTCTTTTTAAAGCGGACTGATAAGTTTCCTGTTGCCGCTTATACGAACGGTAACCGGAAACAGCAACCAGTTCGACTCCATCTTCTTCAGCGGCCCGGAATAAATCTTCCAGAGCGTCTGCTGCCTCCCGGCGCATCAGATGCTTTTCGGACCAGCCTGCAGAGGAAAAGCTGACGTCCGGTTTTACCAGATCAGCCGGTACATAATCTGCCGGAAGTTCCCTTTTTTTGTTAACAATGATTGTGATAGAAGAAGGGGTCTGAATATCCCACTTTCTTTCAGACAATACCGGTTTTGGCTTTTCCTGGACAACTTCTGTTTTCTTTCCGGCAACATTGGCCGCATGCGGCTCTTCTGCCTGATTGCAACCTCCCAGCCAAACCATCGATCCAATGATTGCCGGAACAAGTACATACATAAAAGGTTTCTTTTTCATCTTTCCGATCCTCCATTATGACAGGAACCATCTATCTTTAATCATATACCAGATCATCAGATTTCCAAAAGATTTGGCAAAGCAATTAACGCCTGCTCATGAAAAATTCCTCCCTTTTCTCCGCCTTTTTTACAGCAGATCGCATAAAAACATGAATCTATTCTTTATGAATATTCTATTCTACCTGATTGTGCTTCTGAATCCATATTATAAAAAAAAACGGCGAACCCAAAACCGGGCTCACCTGATCGAATCCGGGGAACTATTTCTGTATCTATTTAATTTATTCGTTCAAGTTCATCCTTTTGTGACCACATCGTCAAAAAAATTGACCTTCTTTATTAATTTCTTTTCAATATTAAGGAATTTATTTCCAGTGACATGCAATGAATTCCCTCCACGATTACCTTTCCGATCAGGAACTGGCGGTTTCCCATACCCATGTTGAAACAAGGGAAATGGTATCGCCCTTGTCAAAGATGTCTTTCACCTTGCCCGCCTGTCGTTTGACTTTAGCCGGCAGGCCATACCAATCATGATGAAACTGTTCGCTCATATCAAGAAAATATTGTTCTCCGGTAATATCATGGAGCGCTTTCAGTTGTTCGATATGAACCAGATGATAGTGTACCGACCGATGATCCAGTTTCAAACCATAAAAGCTTGCATCATCTTTATTCCGATACTTTTCAATATGATCATAAATGGTAGTGAGCGATGCCAGGAGAAGCACTTTTGCTTCCTCTTTCCCTGTCAGCTGGTAATAATCATACAGTCCGTAAATCGCAAAAATAAATCCGTTTAACACCTTGGTCGGTTTTTCCATGGGATATTCTTCAATCCAATAATAGCCATCATCCACCATGCTGACCCAGATAGGAACACCATCAGATTTTGGTTGCCTGAAACTTTGGAATACCTTGTCCGCCCATTCCAGATATTTGGGATCATCCGTTTCCTGATACAGACGAACAAAGGCTGACAAGGCCTGACCCTGGGCCATGCCTGAATACCAGCCAGGTTTCAGGTATTCCGTTGGCAAATTGTGCAAATAGACCTCAAATTCATAAGGAAAATACATGGCGCCATTTTGTTCCACTGCAATATCCACAAGCCGTTGTGCGTATTTTTCTGCTTCTTTTACATATCGGTAATCTTTCGTCATATGGTAACTTTCCAAAAAATTGATACTGTGGTGAGCCAGCCGGACGGGATGATTGTACATCGGTTTTCCTTTCCCTTTTTGATACATGGGAATCCCCTCTTTATCAAAAGCACTGTTTGCAGGTTTGAGATCAGCAGGCTTGCTCAGACGATAAAAGTCCTGATCCGGTTTGATAGAATGAATGGCAAAATTATAAATCAGGACATTTTGCCACTCCGGAACAGGAGACGTGATCGGTTTTTTGTCCGGTTTGCTCAGCGAATCCCCCTGAACTGAAACAAAACACATAATAATTGTGAGAAAAGCAACAGTCAGAATCAATAGCAAATTTTTTATACGCATCGACATGTCCTCCTTATGTTGTGCTTAATATTTTATTCGTAAGAAATATTCATTATCTACACACGTTAACAAAATTGGCATAATCAGGAAGTGAAAAAATACTAAAAAAGGAAAAATTACTATAAATATCAGGTTCCTGGAAATACCCTTTCGGTATAAAGGAACCAAATCTGAAACACACCAAAAAAACCGGTTTGACACCGGTTACAGGCTGCTTGATCAACAATTGTCAATTATTTAAAATAAAATATATACAGACTGTTCGGTTTCATAAAATATACAAAAAAATTATTTTATAAACAGGAGAATTTAGACAAAATTACAGTTCGAGGAAAGTCGAGGCTTTGGACTTAACCATTTTCCGGAAAAGAGGTGAACGGGTTACGGAGAATTGATGCGGCAATCCAAGACCAGCTATTCATTCATTAACGCAGCAAAATCCTGAAGCAGCGCATGAATATTATTTACCTCCGTAACGGAGAACATGGCAAATTTTTTTCGGCTGTTCTTCATCCTGTTTCTTTTACTGATTGTCGGACCGGTTTTTGGGGCTAATGGAACCGTTTATGCCACTGGCAGCGGCAGTTTCGAGGTTCCTGAGATTCATGATGACTTCTATCAGGGACAACCAGGCTCGGAACCAGAAAAACCGGATGCCTTGTCCCAAACTGCACATCAGGGGAACGGGTTTTGGGAGCAGATCCTGCAATTCGTATCTGATATCCGGAAGAACATAAAAGAAACAGCATCTATCTTGCCAATTCTTGCGGGTGGAGCAGGGGCAGGAGCAGTGTTTATCATTATGCGCCTGATAACAGGAGGAAAACCAGCTTTATTTAAAAGTTGGATTAATAAACTGAAAAGACTGCTTGGCTCTTCACCGTCTCTTGCGGAAAAAATAGCAGCAGATCCGCATTTGTTTAAGGCCTACCAGAAAGCGGAAAAAGAAATCCTGGCTTATGAAAACAAATATGCCGGATTTATTGATCCTGTCCTCGCGCAGGAAATCATGTACAAAAAGCTGAATGAAACAGGCAAGCTGAATGAATCCGAAATGAAAACGATTCTGGACGCGATTTATGTTGAGAAGCAGGCTGTTTTTGCATCAAAATTGAAGGAACTGGAAAAGGAAATTAAAAAATATAAAGACAATCAAGTCACCCATTATAAATACAATTATGTCAATTATGTCACCCAGGAAGAAATCGACAAGTACATTTGCGATTTTATGCGCTATCCCAACTATACAGATGGAAATTGGGAGCGTCTCTGTGGACTAGTTGATGTAAACTTTATTAAAGAATTGCAAAAAAACAATTACCCTCTTTACGCATACTTTTGCTACGCAAAAAATGTTGACCCTGAGATGCCTGTGGAAGGCCAGGAAACTAAGGAAGTAACTCTTACTGATCCTTCAGGAAATCCCGTTTATGTGATGAATCCGGTCACTCAAAGCCCTCTCAAAGAGAAGTCAGAAAATGGATATAAGCTTATGGAGCGAAATGTCAACAGCTACGATCTGCAGCATATGTTTGCAACTTGCACCCCAGGACGGTTTGGAGGGGGGGGTTGACTTTTTTGCACATGGAGAAATTCGTGAATTGGCCGGATGGGCCGGGGATCTTCAGTCAATGGGCAAAATATATGAAGGTGACGAGATTAAACCAAAAGATCTTGTTGATATTAACGAACTGGGTCAATTCAACAAAAATACAAAATATGATGCCTCCTTCAGCCAGCAGGATTATGAAGCAGATCTGGACGCCCACAATCTCAACAGCTATTATGGCAAGAAATCAATCATTGAAGCTTACCAACACTATTTTGTTGAAAACAAAGATTACCAGAAAAGGACCACTTTGTTCGTCGGGAGCTACGCCGATCCAAATGATGAAAATAAAATAGAGAGCGGGCTTAAAGAATTGGATAAGAAAAGCGATTATTACATGAACATCCATACACGCACCATAAAACCCCATGGTACAATTGATTCACAATGTATTAACGATCCAAGATATATACAAGGTAATCCAAAGACCCAGATCACCTATAGAATTCTAGAAGATGACATTCCCTATGAAAGTGCCAAAACAATCAAGGATGCGTTTATGAGAAAACTGGATAAAGAGTTGAAATATGAAGGAAATCATTAACATCGTGCTTGTTTTATTCTGCTTCTGCTGTCCGCCATCTTTTTTCTTCCTTTTCATTGAACATGGAAGACGCCAGGTTCCCGGAAGACTAAAAAATTGCTGATGGAATGCTTTGAACAAGAATCTGTCAATGTTGAGATGCCGCAAATATCAAGGTTATTCCGGGGCAATTCAAGATAAACTGTTTGCATCAGGAAAATTTACTGTCCTGCAACAGACCCGAAAATCAGAACTAAGACCAGGAAAATGTTTCTTTTTTATTTTGGATTCGACTATTAAAATGGGGATGAACAAGATATACTTACAAAGTAATCAATCTTGCAAGATTAGGAGGAGCTGAACGCAGAAATGGAAAACTGGATCATTGAATTCATGGAACAATTCGGGTACTTGGGCGTCTTCCTGATGATTGCCTTGGAAAATGTTTTTCCACCGATCCCTTCGGAAGTTGTATTGACGTTTGGCGGATTTATGACAACCAAATCCGATTTGACAGTAACGGGAGTTGTCCTGGCTGCTACACTTGGAGCCATTGCCGGGGCGATTGTTTTATATCTGATCGGTTTTTTGCTGAATGTGGACCAGTTGGAAAAAATCATCGACCGCTGGGGACACATCCTGAAACTGAAAAAAGAGGATATCGAAAAAGCCGATCACTGGTTTAACCGTTACGGCATCTGGACGGTCTTCTTTTGCCGCATGGTTCCGATTGTGCGCAGTTTAATTTCCGTTCCGGCAGGGATGGCCCGGATGAACATGCTCCTGTTCCTGATTTTTACGTCGCTCGGAACATTGATCTGGAATATTATTCTGGTTAATCTGGGAGCCGCTTTTGGCGAAGCCTGGACCAAAGTGCTGGAGTACATGAGTGTTTATTCCTCCATTTTTTATGTCATCTTTGCTATTTTATTTATTCTTGTTATTTTCTGGTATGTGCGAAAACGCCGGGCCTATTAAAAATATAGAATGCAGGGAGTATTCCCTGCATTCCCATCCAATCGTATTTTTACAAATAACGCTTGGTCGTCTCCATGCTTTGGTGTCCGGCCAGACAGTAAACCGTTTTCAAGTCCATTTTTGCCTCGATCAGGCGCCGGCAGAAAGTATGCCTTAGCGTATGGGCCGAATATTGCTTCATCTGTGCATCATTCATATATTTTTTTACCAGGTAATGAACGCCTTGCCGTGTCATTCTTTTTCCCCATTGCGAACAGATCACGGGACCTTTTTTTTGATCTGTTTGCTGATACCATTCCTGTAACGCCTGCTCCAGACGCCCGGTTACAGGAACCCGCCTGGCAAACAGTTCATTTTTTATAAGAACTTCCTGTTTTTTCCACAAAATCTGATCCCAATCCATCTGCACAAGTTCAGACACTGTACAGCCGGCATCCAGCATCAGCAAAACCAGGCAGCGATTTCGCATCCGTTTCCAATCGTTTTTCTCCATTTCAATCTGTGTGAGCAACTGCTTCTCCTCCTGCCTGCTAAGCCACGAATGGGACTGCGGTGGAGAAACGGTTTGCTGCAACCGGATTTCTTTAAGCGGATTCTGCCCAACCAGTTTTTTCTCCAGAAGAAAGTTCCAGAATGATTTTAATGAGGCCATGCGCTTGTGAACGGTAGCGACAGAAAGTTTGTTTCCGGTTAACAATTCATTTTGCCAGGCAAGGATATGCTTGCTCAAGACTTGTGCCGGTGAATTCAGCGGATGGTAGTTTTTGCCGAACCAGGCAGCAAACAGCATCACAGCTGTTACATATTCATCGATGGTCCGCTCTCTTTTGCCGGATACAATCAGCCAATTTACAAATTCATCAATAAAATCAGAAAAAGTACTTAAATCCATGCAAAGCCACCTCCCTGCTGTATCCATTATTATAGAAAAACCCTGCCTTCTGTACAAATTCCCCATAACAGACAAAAACCAAACGCTTGTACATATACATAGTAAAAACGGTTAAGGCTGGTTATTTTATGAAGAAGCAAATTGTACGGATTCTTTGTTATCCGCTTGGCCTGATCATCAAATCATTCGGGATTACCCAGATGATCCGTTCCCATATGGGAACAGATGCCTGGAACAGCTTGTATGTCGGGATGTATCAGCATTTTGGCCTGACGGTCGGGACATGGGTGATTGTTGTTGGTGTGCTGATTATTCTGTTAAACGCCCGCATAAAACGAAAAAAACCCGGTCTTTTTCCACTGGTAACCGTATTGATTCTCGGCCTGTGTATCGATTTCTGGCTGGGCATTCTTCCGTTTTCCCTGCTTAATCGGACAGAGCAGGTTCTGCTGTTTTGGGCCGGACTGTTATGCACCTGCCTGGGAATCGCCATCTACGTCCAGGGACGGTTTGGACTTACGCCATGCGATGAACTGATGTACAATTTGTGTCATCGTTTTGAAATCAGCCTGTCAGCATCCAAAACAGTGACCGACGGATGTGCTTTGCTGTTTGCCCTGCTTCTTCAAGGACCGATTGCGCTGGGAACACTGATGTACAC
>JBAVDL010000170.1:0-6832 GCA_049587175.1 Thermoactinomyces sp. | reverse complement strand
ATTCAATATGCTTACGCTTTATTGAACAGCTAGGAGGGTCAGAATGAAATCAATCCTTTGCCAAATACGAATTCACTCCAAGACTCCGGCCAAAGCAATCGTGATCAGTCAGACACTATGGGAGCATTGGGGGTGTAAAAATGGCCAGTCCATTAAAGTGCAACTTGGAAATAAAACAGTAATAGCCCGTATTTTGCCTGTCGATATCACCGGAAACAAAATTTTTCTTTCCACAGATGTGGCCAGACAACTATACTTTCCATACCCGGGAACCATCCGTGTCCTTTACAGCGGCAAAACCTTGAAATTTGGCCCGGTAATCGGCATCCTGACCACCGGTTTTCAAAGAAACCGGGATCAGCCTTTCGGCGGGCGTTCACAACTGTTTCGCAGTTTTATTTCAGCAGGTGCTGACGAAAAACCCTTTTTCTACGTATTTACCCCGGAAATGGTAGATTGGACGAACCAGACCGTATGGGGATGGTATTTTATTCAAAACCGCTGGCACCGATTCCAGTCTCCATTTCCCGATGTCATTTATGAACGGGTGCCCAACCGGAGGGATGAATCACTGGCCCAGGTACAATCCTGCCTGAGACGCTTCAAACAATCAGCGCAATGCAAAATATTCAACCAGGGCTTCTTCAACAAATGGTCGATTCATGAAATGCTGAGCACCCATCCTTTAACTTCGACGTTTATGCCGGAAACGTTATTGGCACCTACCTTGCAGGAACTTAAATCCATGCTGGATGAATACCAGATGGTTTATCTCAAGCCCAGCGGAGGCAGCCTGGGGCTTGGCATATTCCGGATTACCCACCATCCGGGAAAAGGGTACTATTGCCGCTTTCACAAGGACAACAAAAATGTACTCCATTTATTCCGCTCACTTGAAGCATTGATCCGGCATTATTTCGGCAGCCTCCATTCTCCCCGGTTCAAGAAATATCTTGTTCAGCAAGGAATCCGGTTAATTCGTTACAACAATCGCCCTGTAGATTTTCGCGTTCATATGCACAAGGACGGCACAGGCAACTGGAATGTCGTGGCAATCGGATCAAAAGCCGCAGGATTTGGCAGTGTTACTACACATGTGCGAACAGGCGGTTCCATCATCAGCACCGATCAACTGCTAACCAAAACTTTCCGCCAACACGCCTGGGAAGTGAAAAAAATAATTGTCCGTTCAGCCATTCTGATCGCTCAAACACTGGAAGAAAAAATTGACGGGCCCCTGGGAGAATTGGGACTGGATATGGGAGTAGACCGAAATGGCCGTGTCTGGCTGTTTGAAGTAAATGCAAAGCCGGGAAGACATATCTTCCTGCATCCGAGTTTGCGTAAAGCCGGGCGCAAATCTGCCAAATACATTACTGATTATTGTCTGAATCTGACCAACTTTATTTAAAGGGGGGCAATCTCTTGAATATACCCAAAGCTGGCTGGTTATCAATCGGTTCGAAAAAGCCGCCCCTGGAATTTGTGCCGCTCAAACGTTATCACCGTCAGGCTTTCCCCGGTATGGTGCCAGCCATTATCGGCTCACACACACGGGCAAAAATCAGGTTCAATCCGTCCCTCAAACACAACAAATCCTTTTACACACCGGCCCGCATCAGGCGCCTGTCACGAAAAACCTACAAGGTAGGCCCTTTTATCGCCATTCTTACATCCGACAACAAAAAGCCTTTTGGAGGCAATCACTCAAACTTTGCAGATCTGATCCGGATGGGCAGAAGCATGGGCGTCACCGTATACGTACTGACTCCCCAAGGGATCGGCAACGGATCAAGTGTAACCGGGTACCTGCTGGATCATCAATCATCACAAATCAGGTGGCGTGCCGCCAGGCTCCCGCTTCCCAATGTAATCTATAATCGCATTCCCAACCGGATGATTGAAAAATCGCCGGAAGTTCAGCAAGCAATCAGGCGAATCAGGCAGATCCCCGGCATTTATCTGTTTAATCCCGGTTTTTTTGATAAATGGACATTGTTCAAACAGCTTTCCCAGTCGCCACTGAAAGAATATTTGCCGGAAACCGTCAAACTTCACAGCCCGATGCAATTGGCCGAGATGATTGCCAACCATCCGGTTCTGTATTTGAAACCGATTGAAGGAAAAGCGGGCATCCGGATGATGCGTCTGGTGAAGCAAAAGAATAACTACGAACTTACCTTCCAGACCAAATCCCAAAAAAGGCTGTTTCAGGTCAAATCACTGCAAAGAGTCTGGTTCTTGTACAACCGCCTGAAACAGGAAGGCGACTATATTTTGCAACAAGGAATTCCGTTGGCCAAATATCACGGCAACCCCTTTGACGTACGGATCCTTTTGCAAAAAAACAGCCAGGGCAAATGGGAGTTAACCGGTATGGGAGTACGGGTTGCCGGGGAGAAAGCAATCTCCACCCACGTCCCAATGGGTGGACACATTGAAAATATCGATACGGTGCTTGACGAAGTTTTTGGTGAAGAAAAGAGCAGGATGAAAGAACGTATAGAAAACATAGGTATCAGCACTGCCCGGTTTATTGAAATGAAGCAAAAATCCCTGCTTGGCGAAATGTCCATGGACCTCGGGATTGAATCCGATGGAAACCTTTGGATCTTTGAAGCCAATTCGAAACCGATGAAATTTGATGAACCTGAGATTCGGGAACGATCCCTGCGGCGCATCATCGAATACGCTCTTTATCTGAGCGGATTCTCGCAGCAAGCGGAGGAAACAGCGACATGAAAATCTATCAATTTTCACCACAGGCAGTTGGCCGTATCAAAAAACCGATCATTCGCTTTATGAAACGCTATGGTGACGGCAGAATTACCAGCCGGGCCATAAAGTGGTTTAACCAGCAATCAGAAGATTCGTTCAAAGAAAACTCCCTTATCGCAGCCGCTTATGACGGCAATAAAGTAACAGGCATTATTGTCTTCGGAAATTACGGAATTGATGAATCCTTTATTGCTGTCCATCCCGATTACCGCCAAAAACGGGTGGGAGAACAATTATTGAAAAAGGCCATCCATTCTTTGGGAA
Source organism: Thermoactinomyces sp. (assembly GCA_049587175.1). Taxonomy (GTDB): domain Bacteria; phylum Bacillota; class Bacilli; order Thermoactinomycetales; family Thermoactinomycetaceae; genus Thermoactinomyces. Next base: position 3,790 of record JBAVDL010000170.1, on the reverse strand, counting down.
AAGTATATGCACGAGTCGCCGCAGATAATATTCCCAGTATAAAACTTTGCTTTGCCTGCGGTCTTGTTGCCTTTTCTCTCATAAAAGGACCAACCGGAAAACCCACCTTCTGGATGGGAGGCGGCAATTTTTCACCCGAGGATGTCATCAAACAGAAAACTTCCGCCACAAGTCAGGCCTGTCTCACGGAAATCGGGGAAAACCCGGGAAATCAGGACAAAAATAAAGTGACTGCTCACTTTGGTTGAGCAGTCACTTTATAAATATTGGAGCGGCAACATTTTTTTCGTTCCCATTGTCGCTTTACTGAATCACACGTTTTGCCGTTACATAGCCTTCCTTCAGCCATTTGTCAGACAGGTCATCATACCGGACACCACCAGGTCCCCAGGTGTGCAGGATTTTGTTGTTTCCGGCATAAATGCCCACATGTCCAATCCGTCCGGGATTGCTGCGAAGTTCAAAAAACAGCAGATCTCCCTTTTGCAGTTCCGATTTGCTTACCGTTGTCCCTACCTGTGATTGCTGTCGGGAGTTGCGCGGCAAGTCAATTCCATTTTCTTTGAATACATGCTGAACAAAGGAAGAACAATCAAACGTGCTGGTTTGGCCGGCTCTTGCCCCGAATTCATAGGGAGTACCCAGATATTTTTCGCCTGTGGCAATAATTTTGTCTGCCAGGGCAGTGTTCTGTTCAGATGCTGCCTGTTCCTGTGCGGGTGCCCCCTGCTGTTCAGGTGCAGCAGCCTGCTGGTCATTTGATTGTTCCTGCTCTGTTTCCTGAGATGCATTATTGTTTTCTGTATTTGCTTCCTGACCGGAATTTTCTGATTGATTGGTTTTGGCAGGTTTCCGTATCTGATGATTGATCGATTCGGCATTGGCAATTTTGCTTGCGTCCCATTTCCAGCCGAATTGACTGAAGATTTGGGAGATGATCGAATGAACCTTTCCGGATTCAAGGGTTGCCGCATGGGTTATCCCTGCCGGAAACCCTGTAGAAATAACGAGAGATGCTACGACAGTAATTCCCCATTTTTTCAATTTTTTACTGTTTTGCATCAAATCCTCCTCTTCCATTTTGCTACCGCTCCAAAGGCTGGACACATACTAACCTAACACAGATTCGGATGAACTGAATATGCAATAAATGGTTATCGCTGAAAACCCTGTCAAATACAAGGATCCCATTTTTTTACATTGACAGGTTTCCACTTTTTCACCTGATGCATATACCTGTAAGAGAACGTAAAATGTTCACAGAAAGGGGTTCGACCGTTGAAAAGAAAAAAGTCTTATCCGTCCAGAAAAAGAGAAAATCCATCCCCCTATATGGCTGACGAAAGAATTCTGGAAGAATTGATCCGACTGGAACAGGCGGAAATCCAGAAAAAATGGAGCAATGATTCTCCAGAAGAAAAAGAGAGGCCAACCCCGGCCACAGCGGCAAAAGGAGGAGAAAGCAAGAGCAAACAGAGCCCAAACCGTGATCTTCGCCAAATCAGTTCCCCTGTTTATACCAACGACATCGCAGATTCTGCAGTTACTACTGAAAAAATTGCCAACCGGTCAATAAACGGAAACAAAATCAAACCGGAAAGCATCAATACAGACCATCTGGAACAATTTGCCGTAACAGAACCGAAACTGAGGAATGAAGCAGTTACATCGCAAAAGATAGCAAAAAAGGCCATACGTGATTTTCATCTGGATCATGATACAGTTGGCCAGGAACATATTAAAAAAGAAGCGATTCAAGCAAAACACATTAAAGATAATGAAATTCCCGGAAGCAAATTGCAGGATCGAAGCATAACGGAAAGCAAGGTCAGAGACCGGGCTATTCAGGGTAAACATCTGGCAATCGGCCATATTCAAAATGAACATCTGGCTGATCAGGCAATCAGCGGGGAAAAATTGAAGAGCGGTTCCATTCGGACCATCCATCTGGAAAATGAAGTAGTGAACCAGGCAAAATTGGCAGATGAGTCTGTATCCGAACACAAAATTCAAAATGGTGCGATAACCAGCGAGAAAATTGCTCCGCAATCCATTGAAGCCAGGCATATTCGCCCGGACTCTATCCAGACTGCGCATCTTCAGGAACGTATTATCGGTCCGCAACATTTGAAAGAACAGTCGATTCAAGGAGAAAAATTGTCTTTTGGATCCATTACCAGCCAGCACCTGCAAAAGCAGTCCATCCGCCAGGAACATTTGAATCCGGAAATTATCGCATCCGAACATCTTTCTCCCCGTTGTATCAGTGATAAACATCTTGCCCCCAACAGTATCTGTTCAGAAAACATTCAGGAGCAGTCCATTCAGGAAAAACACCTGCATAAAAAAATTATCGGAGAACAGCATCTACAGGAAAACATCATCAACCAGCGCCATCTTCAGGATGCCTGTATCAATGAACAACATATTGCCAATCATTCCATCTCCGGTTCGAAACTGATTGACCATTCCATCTCCACTTCCAAACTGGCACCGGAATCTGTATCTTCAGATAAAATCAATGATTATGCCATCACCTCAAACAAACTGGCCAATGGCTGTGTTACCTCTGATAAAATCGGACACAACTCCATTCAGAAAGAACATCTGGGTGAACAGATCATTCTGGGAAAACACATCCAGCAGGAACAAATCAAGGCTGAGCATATTGAAAACGAAGCAATCAGCGGAGAAAAGCTCGCAAATGAAAGCATCCAGGGAAAACATATTATTCGTGAGGCCATCCAGGGACATCACATTGTTCCCTTTGGAATCCAGTCAAACCATATCGTAGACGGAGCCATTACCAGAAACAAACTGGACCATGCCGTGATTGACAGCCAACACATTGCTGATCAGGCAGTTGAAGCACAGCATCTTAAAAGCGAGCAAATTCAGACACGCCATTTGAAGGACCAGTCAATCACCGGCGAAAAAATTGCCAGTGACCAGATTGATTCCCGCCATCTTGCTGAAGAGTCAGTCAAAGCAGAACACATTGCTGAAAAGCAAATAGGCGGACACCATATACAGGATCAGACCATTTCGGAAGAGCTTATCCAGGACGAAGCCATCTGCTCCCGAAATCTGAAGCAAGGCGCCATCCTGGCACCGCATATTGCTCCGGAAGCAGTAGAGTCCCGGCATATCGGGTACCGGCAAATTCAGGGGGAACATATCACCGAAGAAGCCATTTCCAGCCGGCATATCAAAGAGAAGGCTATCGAAACACACCATCTTAAAGAGGAAGCAATCCATACAAATCACTTGCAAGATCAGGCAGTAACCAGTGAAAAAATTGCCGGCAGCCAGATTGACTCCCGCCATCTTAACGATAAAGCAGTCAAAAGAGAGCATATTGCCGAAAAGCAAATAGGCGGACACCATATACAGGATCAGGCCATCTCGGAAGACTTGATCCGGGATGAAGCCATCACTGCCCGCAAACTGGCGCAACAAGCCATTTCCGGAATGCATATCTCCCCTGAAGCTGTCCAATCCCGCCATATCGGAGAACAGCAAATCGGGAAAGACCATATCGCAGAAAAATCCATCTCCAGCCGGCATATCGAAGAGCAGGCCATCCAAACACACCATCTCAACAAGGAACTAATCAATTCCAATCATTTGCAAGATCAGGCAGTGACCAGCGAAAAAATTGCCGACAGCCAGATTGGACCCCATCATGTTGCCAACGAAGCAATCCATGCTGAACACATTGCCGAAAAACAAATCAACGAACATCACATTCAGGAGCAGGCCATTTCCGAAAATTTGATCCGGGATGAAG
>JBAVDL010000169.1:0-1571 GCA_049587175.1 Thermoactinomyces sp. | reverse complement strand
CGCTACATCCGATTCTACAATGCAGAGCGACCGCATTCTGCATTAGGATATCTGTCTCCAAAAGAATTTCGTCAACTTTTATCTTCAAATGCGGCTTAAATGTCTGGACTTTTGGGGTTCATTAAGCGTAAAATTGATCACATTTTCCCAAAATGGGGTTTCTTTTTTCTCTGTTTCCTGAACCTGTATGTTTTTCTTCTCAGGTTCTACCTGTTGATGAACCGGTGTCTCTTTTGGTACGACCTGTTTATGCTGTAAATCCGCAAATGCAATAGAATACGGAATGATCATATTTACTAAAAAAAGAAACAATAGAGCAAGAGCAAAAATCTTTTTTCTCTTACGTACAAATAACACTGTGTTTATTCCCTCTTTCTTGCAGGAAATCTATTTTAAAAAACTATATTCATCCTCATGCCAAATCCCCATACCATTCTTCAAAATATGACACGACCAAAACTTAAAATGAAGCATAACACTTAAATCATGCGCTCTTCCTAAATCTTTCATTTAAAAAGCCGCCCGTTTTTTGAGCGGCTTTATTTTTCATTGGTTTAACCATATATAAACGTTACAAAATCAGGCTTATTCTTCATCTTCCAGTGGCTCATCAAGTGTTTTTAAGAAATTAATAGCCAGATTCCGTGGATCCTCCTCTGATCCTGGTAAATTGGGATTTCTCAGTTCCGAAATACTTTTTTCCAAGATTTCAATCTCTTCTTTTGGAACTTTATGATCAATATACCTGGTTTTTGTAAACTCAAAGTCTTCCCGGTTTCTTGCTTTCACATAGGGAGGATGAAGCTGTAAATGGACAAAAAATAATCCCAAAGCACGAAAAATATCTCCTTTTTTAAACAGAAACTTAATCGCTTTTACCCGGTCCTGATAAGATTGCATCTGATCATAGTTGATAAAAAAGAGGCATCTCCCCATCTCCAGATGAACTTCCCGTGATTCGTAATAGGATTCTGGGGTAACAATCCCTTCATCAACTATTTGATTTATAATTGTTTTTTGTTTTAATGCATATTCTTTGTAGCATTGGTGATTATGTAAAGTGCTTTCTGTTGTTTTACGATAGGAGTGAATATATTTTATCTCCTCTGCTCCATCATACTTTTTCTCCAATTTTTCCAATACTTTATTTGCCCATTTGATAACCATAAATTTCTTTCTGATCAGCTCACCTGCAGATCTAGAAACAGCAGAATAGATTGCCGAAGAACTTAAAACGATAAAGAAAACTTCTATAATTTCCTGCTTTGAAGGGATATTCCCATCTTCCCTGAGAATGAGAAATCCTGTAGCATCTTCACCTCTTTTTTGATGATAAGAAGCGCCATAATAAATTTGATCGTGGTACTTGATCACCTGTGGCATGATTATTACTATATTCTCACCAGGTCTTTTATAATCTTCAATAATTTTTTTGATATGTTCAGGTGTTGCCATGAACCTCACCTCACTTCGCTTAGCTAAATAACTTTTTAATTCCTCGCACAGGAGCCGTAAAGAAATTTCGAACCGATTTGTTTTTGGAAAAGTATTTTCCTACAGTCCCAATCCCC
>JBAVDL010000168.1:0-2141 GCA_049587175.1 Thermoactinomyces sp. | reverse complement strand
CGCTACATCCGATTCTACAATGCAGAGCGACCGCATTCTGCATTAGGATATCTGTCTCCAAAAGAATTTCGTCAACTTTTATCTTCAAATGCGGCTTAAATGTCTGGACTTTTGGGGTTCATTAAGTTTGTACCATTTACCTGATTCTACTTTTCTTAGTTTATCTAATACATTCTTGTTTTTTACATTGACTTTTTTGGTACCATTTTTTACCCCTTTAAAACCTTTAGGATATTTGGGAGCATCTTTTATTGAATTATAGACATGTTTTAATTCACCCCCACCCCCGTTTATCCCTTCTATCCTATTCACTTGAGGTTTTCGTGGAATGTCCGGGGGTCCGCCGGCAGGCTGCAGTCTGGGGCCTAATCCCAACCGCTCTGCCAGATCATCAATATAGATACCAAATCTTTTTAAGAATTTCTTTCCGCCATTAAAAACTCCTTTCAGGATCCCCCCTATTTTTTTGCCTGGACCGGAGGCGATTCCTATTAATGAGACCACTTTATCAACAGGGCTCAGTTTGTCTCCGGATATAGAATCTCTTCCGGAAGTAAAATCAATACAATTTTTGATGTTTGAGATACCCGGAATAAAATCGACAACGCCGCTTAACGTTCGGTCTGCATCTTTTTTCCTTTCACCTTTCAAGGGGTCGCCGGTATATAAATCATATCCCAACAAACCTTCGATTGATTTTTTGATGAAGCCGTCCAAAAACTCATTATTTGCCTGCTCGCTCAATTTCTCCAACTCTTTTTTATCTTTGGCAAGACCGATCCAGATAAGAAAATCGCCCAGCCAGGTGTTTTTATCTTCTTCTTTTTTTGGTTGCTGGCTCTGATTCGGGTTTACTTTGGTAAAATCATCATTTACTTCGGGGATCTCAAAACTCCCTGACGGATCAGCATAACTTTGTCCCACCGTGAAAGCAAGAAAAACAGCCAAACACACAAAAAGCCTGAACAAGATCATGTTTATTCTCTTTATCATGATGATCACCTGATTTAAAAAATCATGAGGATCAGAATAATCAAGATGTTAAACAAGACAACCAATAGCAGTGAAACAAGCATAGTGAAAAATCCCCTGAGTTTGGAAAAGGAATGTACTTCACCCAAGGCAACTGCCAAAAAGACTGCCCACCAGATAAATATGGCCAGTTCAAGCAGGTGAAAGAAGATAAACAAGATCGATAAAAAAGTATTGTTTTCTACTGTAGGCTGAACCGTTTGAAAAAGCTCGTTCCCCAGAAGCAGAATCTCCAAAAATCTGATGACCAGGGAAGCGACATAAAAGATTCCTGACCATGCAACAACTGGTTTGATTTCTTTTGTTGACCCTGTACCACCCAGCCATTGTCCTGTAATGGAAAACAAATATGTAGAAATCCAGACAAACAAGTAACCGGTAACCGGACAAAGAATGATTGCAATCAGTAAAATAGCTGACAGGCTTAAGGTATCTCCTGAAGAGTTAACATAGGCATTATCCAGATTCATGGCCAGACCTAACAGCAATATCAATAATACAGGGTTCTTTTGGTTGTTTAGGATCCAGTGAACCGTATCTCTGGGGTTTACCCAAATGGACAGCCATGGTATTTCGTATTTTTTAAGCAAAGATACAACCTCCTGTTATCTTTTATTTTTTAATAACTGAGCAAACATTCCATCTCTGATTTATCAATCAGGAATGATTTGCCTTTTTAAATCACCATTTTTTATTATAAAACATATAGAATGTTTGAAAAATAGTTGATTTTATAAAATATTACAGAATAAAAAAAGTGATTTTTCCCCTTTCCTCCTAGATTAATGAAAAATAAAAGAGCCTGTCAGCGACAGACTCCCGGATTTTGCCTTACCTTTTCAGGGACTGTTCTTTTCTTCACGAATGGAAATCAGTGTGTAAAACACAAGCCCAATGACGGTCATAGTCATCCCCAGCCAGCCCGTTTCTGCCAGAAACGTCTGCGTTGATGAGTGTATGACCAACGCGCGGGCCAGAAGGACCAGTCCTGAATAAGACAGGAAATCGGCAAATATCTCTCCAGTTCCCAATTTTGTATAACTCATGAGCCAAAGCCAGTACAAAATGAGGCTTTCCAAAACAGCTGCGGTCAAATCAATCCATTGGAT
>JBAVDL010000167.1:0-1692 GCA_049587175.1 Thermoactinomyces sp. | reverse complement strand
ACAAGATTCCCCGCCATGTCTTCTTTGTCGATGAATATCCCATGACGGCCAGCGGCAAAATCCAGAAATTCCGGCTGCGGGAGATGGCCGCCAGGGAATTGGGCCTGGAGAAAAAGGAAGAATCCGTCTGATTTGATACCCGCCTCTGAGAGAAGGGGGTCCCGCTTTTCAGAGGCGCTCCGGGAATTTCATCGAAAGAAGCGGTTTCTCGGGGCGACTCCTTCATTAGGGGAAATAAGGTTTGCCTGCGGCCTTGAGCGTTCCCGTTTCGGGGACGCTTTTTTTTTTGCGTCATTTTTATGCGGCGGCTCACTTCGTCCATTATGATTTCACCCCGGATTGGAAACCCTAGGAGCGGAAGAAATACGGAAAGGAAATGGGTGAATGGATGGATGAAACGCGCCTTGGTGGAGCTCCGCTTCTGGGCTTGTCTTGGGTTTTGCCTGGTTTTGGCCGCGATTGCTTTGATGGGGCAGCTGGATCGTCTGCGGGCGTCGGAGGCGCCGGCCCGTCTGTCGATGGGAAAAGCGTCTTCCCCGACCGCCTCCCGCCCCGTCTACCGGATCAGGGCCGATTATGACGACAAAGCCCGCACGGTCGCCGGACGGATGGAGGTGACGCTGCCGAAAAATCGATCGGAAACGTGGGAAGAGGTCTATTTCCGCCTTTACCCCAATGCCTTCCGCCGGTGGCAATGGGAGGAGCACTCGAAACCGAAGGAACCGGGTTATCTGGTTGTGACGGAGGTTAAGGTGAACGGCCGAAAGGCGGCGACCCATATCGACGGAACCGTGATGAGGGTGAACCTGCCGAAGCCCCTTCAGCCGGGACAATCCGCCCGAATCGAGATGAAATACCGCCTGAAACTGCCCAGGGGGGGAAGCCGCCTGAACGCCTTCGGTCGCACCGCCTTTCTCGCCCAATGGTATCCGATGCTGGCCGTGAAGGACGAGGACGGCTGGCACACGGAACCCTACACCACCGTGGGGGATCCCTTTTATTCCCAGATGTCCGATTTTGAAGTGACGTTCCGGGTGCCGGAAGGATACCGGGTAATCACCAGCGCCGATGATGACCCGACGAAGCCGGCGAAGGGGACCGTGACCCTCCGCCAGGAAAACATGAGGGATTTTGCCGCCGTCATCACCAAAGATTACGAGGTGATCCAAGGAGCGGCGGGGGATGTGGAGGTCAACCTCTGGTATCAAAAGGGAATGGAGAAAGAGGCGAAAAAACTGCACCGGGCCGCCGTATCCGGCATGCGGTTCTTCGGAAGCCTGTTCGGGCCCTATCCCTATCGCGAGGTGGACGTGGTGCTGGGAGAGACCGGCTACGGGATCGCGGGCATGGAGTATCCCGGCCTTGTCACGTCCATTCCCAAATACCCCACCCGGAAAGGGGAGCTTCCCGCCGTCAATGTCGTGGTGCACGAGCTGGCCCATCAGTGGTGGTACGGAGTGGTCGGCAACAATCAGGTGAAGGAACCCTGGCTGGATGAGGGTTTGACCACCTTTTCCGAGATGCTGTACATGCATGACAAGATGGGGGAAGATCAGCGGGAGTTTCTGGCGAGGGCGGCGGAAGTGAGCGATGAAATCCATAAAAGGCAGGGGGTGACCTCGGTGGAGCCCCTGTACCGGTACTCCGACTCCATCTACGGGTTGATGGTCTACACCCGTCCCGCCGCCATGC
>JBAVDL010000166.1:0-2148 GCA_049587175.1 Thermoactinomyces sp. | reverse complement strand
GTAAATCAAAAGCAGACCGAACAGGGTGAACAGCGACACCGACAGCCGGCTCGCCAACAGCGCCAAGGCGGCGATGAGCACGGCGGTCGGCACCGGGGGCAACGCGGTGAAAAGGGACTGGAAAAAGGCGACAAGCGGCTGAATCCCGGACGAAATCCAGTCAAACAGGGCGGCAAAGTGATCCTGGAGCCATCGGACGGCTTTGTCCACCCACCGGTCCAGGGGAAGCTTAGGAAGGTTCATCCTGTTTCACCCCGTTTCCGGCCAGGGCGGCAAAGATGGCGCCTTGCACCACCACTCCGCGCAGTTTGCCCTGATCGTCGATGACCGCCGCCGGATGAGAAAACTGCTTTTCGGCCATTTTGGGCAAGAGCTCGCTCACGGGCGTATCCTTGTGCGCCATAACGACGTCTCTCACCAGCACATCTTCCATGCTTCGATCGCTCTTCTCATCCAACAGGCTTCGCGCCGCCTCCGCGGTCAGGATTCCGACCAGTTTCCGGGTCCGGTCAACCACCATCAGCCCGGAAAGGCCCCTTTCCCTCATCCGTTTCAGAGCCACCCGGGGCCCTTCTTTGCCCAGGACCAACACCTCCGGCCGCTTCATGACGGAGCCGGCCGTCAGCACCTTGGTGATGTTGACGTCTTCCACAAATTTTTCCACGTATTCGTTGGCCGGATTGGTCAGGATCTCCTCCGGCGTCCCGATCTGGACGATCGATCCGTCTTTCATCAGGGCGATGCGGTCGCCGATGCGCAACGCCTCGTCCAAATCGTGGGTGATAAAAACGATCGTCTTGTTCATGGTGGACTGAAGCTCCATCATCTCATCCTGCATTTCCTTGCGGATCAAGGGATCGAGGGCGCTGAAGGCTTCATCCATCAGCAAAATGTCCGGATCGGTGGCCAGGGCCCGGGCCAGGCCCACCCGCTGTTGCATCCCGCCGGAAAGTTGGTCCGGCAACTGGTCGGCGTAATCCTTCAGACCCACCAGCTCCAGGGACTGGAGGGCTTTTTCCCTGCGTTCCCGCTTGGGCACCCCCTGCACTTCCAGGCCGTATTCCACATTTTCGCGGACGCTCTTGTGGGGAAACAGGGCAAACCGCTGAAAGACCATTCCCATCTTGGTCCTGCGCATTTGCCTAAGCTCATCGGCGCTCATCTTCGTCACGTCGTCCCCGTCGACGAGCACCGTTCCTTCCGTCGGTTCAATAAGCCGGTTCAACAGCCGGACCAGAGTGGATTTGCCGCTTCCGGACAGACCCATGATCACGAAAACTTCTCCGCTCTCCACCGAAAAGGAAGCCCGGTTGACCCCGACGGTCATCCCCGTCTCCCTGAATATTTCTTCTTTGCTTTTGCCTTGCTTCAACAGCGCCAATCCCCGCAAGGGATGGCGCCCAAAAATTTTGGTGAGGTTTCTCACTTCGATTTTCGGCAAGAAACGACCCCCTCTCTTTTTTAGAAAATTCAGATAATATGGGGCGGCACAAGAGGCGAACCCTCAGGAGCCCCTCTCCGAAAGCATCCCGACACTCCCGGAAAAAATAAAAAAATGCGGTTTCCAAAGGACCTGCATTTATTTTATAAAATCGGAAGGCGGCCCGTCAAAAGCGATGACACAGAGGCTGAAAGATCCTATCCAGATGAAAAATGAAAAGAAAAAATGGGAGCCGCGATCTTCAGAAATCCTCCGGTTTCGTACGTTTTCCGCATGGTAACGGCCGGCCGGCAAACAAACGCGCTCAAAGGAAACGGCGGTCACTCCCCTTTGCGGACAGGGATTTTCAGTGTCTGGCCGGGATGGATCACGGCATCCTCCAGCTGATTGATCCGTCGTATATCGCTGATCAGTTCCCGGATGTCGACGGAATCATCCGCATGCCTCCGGGCCAGACTCCACAGCGTGTCACCGGGCTCGACGCGAACATCCACCGTCGGCTCCGGACCGTCGCCGGCCGCCCGACCTCCCCAGGCGACCGCAATCATCAACAGAAAACAAAGGATTCCGATAAGAGCCGTTCCCCTCCGCTTCATCCCTTCCCCCTCCGTCGGCGCCGGATGTTCATTTCAAATAATTACCTTTGAACCAAGCATATTACAGAACACGCGTTCTGTCAAGGCGTTCTCCGAACTCATGTTTGTGTT
>JBAVDL010000165.1:0-17805 GCA_049587175.1 Thermoactinomyces sp. | reverse complement strand
TTATAGCGGTACTCATATTCATACCTTTCAAAAGCTGTTGGAGAAGTATCGGGTATGGGTCTTTTTGGGGACTGTTGTAAATCTGGCAGTAATATTATACCTTGTAAACAATAATATCCTTACCACCATTTCTTCTAAAAGAGTGGATATCATTCTTTATACAGTATTCATGTTTTTTACCTTGTACTATATAGCCACTAAAATCAAGAAAATTCCACATTGGGTGATGGTAGTAAGCCAGACTTCCTATGCAATCTATTTGCTGCATCCTTTTTTTCAGGTGAATCTGCTGAGAAACACCCTGTTAAATGATCTGAACTTGAATTTTGCCATTTATACCGCAATATTGACTGTCATCGGAATCCTGGGACCTGCAGGAGTTGCAATCCTGTTGAATCGGTGGAAATATGGTGCATTCATCGTGGGAAAGGTTCGATTTCTGGGAAAAAAAGAAGAGGAAAAAGTCCCTGCCCAGAAAGCAAAGACGATATAGGGCATGTTGCCTTGGAAAACTCAGGCAATCCACTTTTAGAGCAAGTACCGGTTTGTCTGAAACAAATGAGGTGACCCGATCAGGACCTTCCATAAAATCCCGTTTGTTCCTTGATCACAACTTATGTCACCCCGAATTGATGTACTTTGCAAAGATCCTGACCAAAAATCCAAATCCGGTTTCAGGCCCAAATCACCGTTTCACTTCTCTGAAAGGTATCCTTTGTTTGGTTGTTCCGCATAAATTCTCACTCCACAACAGGATCAACCCGTTTTCAATCCAATCCCGATCATTAATCCATGCAGAAATTGTTGAAATAAATAGCCCTTTCTCACTATTCTTTTGTTCTTTGTTCAAAGATACACTAATGATAGTTGATCTCTTTGCTACCAGGAGGAGAACAGATTGCAGGAACTGATGAACGAAGTGGATTTTTACCGGGAGTTAGTCAGGAAAAATATTGGTGTTTACACAACAGAAGAACAAAAACGATTAAAAGAAGCCAAAATAATTATTTTTGGTTTGGGCGGAGTTGGCGGAGTGCAGGCCATTCTGGCTGCCCGCATGGGAATCGGCCATATTACGGGAGTTGACCCGGACAAGTTTGAAATATCCAATATGAACCGCCAGATGCTGGCTTCCGTTTCCGTATTGGGAAAATCCAAGGCGAAAGTGGCCGAAGAAACCGTAAAGGATATTTACCCTTATATTTCAACCAGATTTATAAAGGCGAGAGTAGATGAAGACAATGCCGCAGACCTCATAAAAAACCACGATGTAGTAATTGAAGCAGTCGACGACATGCCTTCCCGGGTCATTATCCACCGCACTTCCCGTGAACTGGGTATACCCAGTGTCGGCATGTCGGGCAGTCCTCCCCATCGCGGGTTCGTTTCCACTTTTTTTCCGGATGGAGTCCACTATGAGGACATCCTGAATTTGCCCGGAAAAGGGAGAAAACTGAATGACAGAGAGTTACGGGCACAAATTGCCGAGATCAAGAAAAAGCGGGCCTGGTACTCCGTGGAACGGGGAGCCCCCCGTGAATGGGCAGACGCCTTTTGCTCCGGCAAAGCCGGTTGGATTATCACTCCCGTACGGGCCATGCTCCTGGCTACCTTCAGTTTTCATGAAGCTGTCCAGATTCTGACAGGCCGTCCCCCTATTGCTCCGGCTCCCAAAGCGATCCGGATTGATCTGGATTCCGAACAACCGGTACAAGTCGAAACAGCTCCCGACGGCGGCTGGAATTACGCACATCTTTGAAAAAACAGGGAAAGGAGTATAACGCATGCCCAATCACAAGCTGTATGATGAGATCTTTTCCCGCAATATTGGAGTAATTTCCAGGGAAGAACAGGAAAGGCTGAAGCGTGGCCGTGTAACTGTTGTCGGAGCCGGCGGGGTAGGCGGCATCGCCCTGATTCTGTTAGCCCGGATGGGTGTCGGCCAGCTTCATGTCATCGACCCCGATGTATTTGAAGCCAGCAATTTAAACAGACAAATGCTGAGTACCTTGAGCCGACTGCATAAAAGCAAGGCCGAGTCGGCCAGGGAAACGTTAAAAGACATCAATCCGGAAATAAGTGTCAGAATAACCAAACAATTCATTGCCGAAGACAATGCAAAAGAACTGCTGCAGGATACGGATGTAATCATTGACGCAACCGATCATCTGGTTACCCGGCTTATTATTCACCGCACAGCAGCACAAATCGGAATTCCTTCGGTCTGGATCGCTGTAACGCCACCGTTTCGGGGGGCCGTTATGTCATTTACCCCCAAATCTGTTCCTTATGAAATTGTACTTAGACATCCTTCCTACAAACAACCGTTAACAGATGAAATGAAAGAAAAAATCAATGCCATTAAAGATGGACGGGCTCTTCACTCCGTGCAGCATGGAGCGGATAAAAACTGGGCCAATGCCTATGTAAACAGGGAAAGCCCATGGGCAGTCATCGCTCCGGCAGCCAATATCGTCGGTCTGTTAGCCAGCTTTGAGTCATTCAAGTTTCTTCTTCAGCGAAAAGACCTGAAACCCGTAATCGGCCCGGATCTGATCCGGGTTAATCTGGCCAGCCGCCAAATGGTCGAAGTACAGACTCCGACCGAGGGCAGTTGGGACAACACACTCCTGTAGAGGGAAAAGAAAATGACTTCGGTTGTAATTCCCCTTTTGCTGATCGCATTATTATCTGCACTGTTCAAAGACTATTTGCTGGCTTTGGCGGCTATCCTCCTGCTGCTTGTCCAACTGCTGCAAATAAAGCCGGTTACCGCCGTCTTGCAGAAATATTCATTTGATATCGGGATCTTTTTCCTCATGATTTTTCTTTTATTTCCACTGGCCAACGGAAAATTTGACCTGATGGAAATAACCAAAAAATTGTTAAGCCCGGCCGGGATCATGTCCTTTCTTGCCGGGCTGGCCGTTTCCTTTATCGGCGGCAAAGGGCTTGGGATCTTGCCTTCCCAGCCTGTCATCCTGTTTGGTGTCCTGACCGGCACACTGGTTGGTGTGCTCTTTTTTCGCGGACTCCCTGCCGGTTTAATTATTGCTGCCGGAATTGTCGCTTTTTGCAAATATTTCATTTCACCGTAGTGGAGGGAAATATGAGAAGCCGCAAAAGAACATTACTCCTTCAAATAATTGTTATTTTAAGTCTGACCAGCATCGCGGGCGGCTGCCAGACCAATCTGAACCTCAGTTCATTTGCCCAGATCAAACCAGGACATGTCATATTGGAAGAATTCTACATCCCGGGTCCGAGCGGTGAAATCTATCTGCGCCACAAGAGAATGGCCCGCCAGAAAACTCCCAAAGCAGATGAAGTTGTACTCTTTCTGGAACCTTTCAGTGTACCAACAGCTAAAGCTTTTGATGTTCCCGGATATTCCTGGATGGATGATTTCGCCAAAAAGGGCTATGACACCTGGGCCATGGATTTCCGGGGCTTTGGCCAATCTGACCGCCCCAGGGAAATGAATGCTCTCCCGGAGCAGAATCCGCCTGTGATTACCCACCGGGAAGCTTTGGAGGATCTGACGGCTGTCGTTGATTACATCAGGCAAAAACAGAATGTGGACAGAATCAATCTTGTCGGATGGTCCTGGGGCGCTGTTGTGGCGGGGGAATATGCTGCCAGGCAACCGGAAAATGTCCATAAACTCGTACTTTATGGATTTATGCACAGTTTTTTGCTTCCTTCCATGGCCGAACCATTTGAGAGTAAACAAAAGCCCGGTCAATTTAACCCCCAGGCTCCAGCCTACCAGATTGTTGATTTTGAAACAGGCATGCACCACTGGCACATGATGATGAATGGAAGACCGCTTGTCTCCCGTGAAGCCATGGAACAGGTGAGAAATGTGTTTGTCACGTCCGATCCAAACACCAAATACCGGGGCAATCAGGCTATTCGCCGCCCAATGGGCCCTTTGAAAGATCTTTATTCTATCTGGACAGGTCGACCCCTGTATGATTTGTCTCACATCACCTCACCTGTACTCGTTATCTACGGGGATTCAGACTTCTTTGCCGAAAAAAATGTCCTGAAAAAACTGACTGGAGCAAAAGAAAAGAAAGAAGTTGTGATCCCCGAAGCCACCCATTGGGTTTTGTATGAAAAAAACAGGAATTTGCTGCTGCAAGAAACCGATCTGTTTTTAGGGAAGAATTAGAAGAGCGGAGGGAAGAAAGATTGGCGCATCTCAAGATTCTTGATTCTACTCTCAGGGAAGGCGAACAATATCCCGGTGTACGTTTCACGAGTCAGGACAAAATTTATCTCCTTCATCTTCTGGAAGAATTCCGGGTTGATCTCATTGAAGCAGGCCACCCGGGGATCTCTCCGGAAGATGAAGAAATTTGCAAAGAAGTGGCCAAAAAGGCTCGTCGGGCTGAGATTCTGATGCATGCCCGGGCTGTTTCCAGGGAGATCCAGGCGGTACATCGGGCAAATGCGCAATGGGTCGGGATCTGGTCCTCGATTAATGAGGTGTCTCTTTTCTCCAAATTCGGGGGCAAATCACGGCATGAAGTAAAGGATCAGGTTGCTTTCGCAATCCAGGAAGCCAAACAGCTGGGGTTGCAGGTTCGGTTTACGATTGAGGATGCTTCCCGAACCTCGTGGGAGGATATTTGCTATTTGGGAAAAGCAGCAGTCGATGCAGGTGCCGATCGCATCAGCCTTGCAGACACAACCGGGATTTGGGAGCCAGTGACCTGTGGAAAGGTGGTCAAAAAAGCAACCGAGAAGTTGCATCCGGATATAGAGGTCCATTTGCACAACGATTCGGGATTGGCACTGGCCAATGCTTTGGCGGCGATTGATGCCGGAGCATCGGTCATTGATACTTCCATTTTGGGAATTGGAGAGAGAACAGGCATTGTAGATCTTCTTCAGTTGGCCGTCCTTTTGCACGAAAAGAGAAATTGCTGCAAATTTCCGCTGGAGAAAATCCCGGAGCTGTCCCGTGCATTGCAATGGGCAACCGGTTTTCGTCCAGATCCTTTAACACCCGTAACAGGGAAAAATGCTTTTACCCATACATCCAGGTATCATGTACAAGCGGTAAAAAAAGATGCCCGCAGCTACGAACCTTATCCGCCGGAGCAGGTGGGCCGGACACATACCGTTTTGCCGGTACGAACTCCACTTAAAGAGCCCAGACTTCCCTTCAACTTGCAAATTGGAATCCCTTTTGAAAAAGGCGCCTCAGAATTGAAGTATCACCGCAACGGCCCGGGAAAAAGATGGGTACTTATGGACAGCCGGGTGGACCCGCGTTCCACGCTGTATGTTATTCAACGTTTTTTCAATGAGGAGCTGCCGGAAAAACATGTAGACCGGCACACACACCATTGTGACAGCGTCTTTATCTTTTGGGGGGATGCTCCGGATGGCACCGGTCTGATCTGCTCCGTGCAGGTAGGAAACGAAGAAAAGGTAGTTCACAGTCCGGCTTCCGTATTTATCCCCGCTGGCGTCGAACATGCCTATTCTTATATAGAAGGCAGGGGAACATATACCAATATTGTTCTTGCACCGGAGTACAATCAAAGTCTCAAAGAGCCGGCCCGGACAGCCCAACCGGATCAGAATATGGCCCGATTCTGAAGTCAGGAGCTGCCAGGCTCCTTTTTTTCTTCAACCGGAATAAGATCCCTCTCCTTGATATGTGATGATAAGAAATTGGAAAAGGGACCCGTCAGCAACAGGTCCCTGCCTTGTTTTGCAAATCAGAAACATAAAATTTGCTGCAAGGTACCGATTTCCGGTTACCGGAATTCGCTGAACCGGGAACCGTTCTGGTCAATTTCGCACAATATGTTCAGTTCTTCATCCGTGATCGGGTTAAATGGATGGAATTCCACATGTTTTTCCACATGGAAGCCTGTGTTTTCCACCACTTCAGCAAAAGTGCTGTTTGGAAAAACTGTGTAAAGCCGTAACCTTTGATCACTTTCGGACCGCTTGAACACAGAGATCGGTGTTACCACATACTCCGTATTACCGGCAGCCGTAATCACATCCAGTTTTTCCACGAACGAGCGTCTGTCATGAGTTGTTTTCCAGAGAATCCCCCTTTTTGCCGTCGGAAGCAGAGCAGCACTCCCCGCCCCGCCAGGCAAGCGGACCTTGGGTTTCTCAAAGGAACCGATAGCACTCAAATTGACACGGCCATATGCATCAATTTGGGCACCGCCCAGAAAAGCCACATCCAGTCCTCCGCGGGCAGACAGATCAAAAATGTCGGCAAGTGTAAAATCAGCAATAGCTCCTTCACGCAAATTCGCTCCGGCTGTGGAATAACGGGATAGTTCAGACGGTTCGGCATCAACGCCGCCGGCAATGCTTAGATATACGGCATTTTTGGCATGCAGCCGTTTGGCCAGCTGAATTGCCACTGCCGGAAGCGGAGAGGCAACGCCATGGAAAACCCTTTCCCCATCCCTGATAATTCGGGCCATGGCTATCGTCATGTAATCAGCCGGCTGCAATGGTTCTGTTTGCGCCTTGGACATGTTCCACCCCATCCTTTATTTTTTTGAGAAATTCTGCCGGGTTCTGCAAATATTGTTGAATTGCATCTCCATCAATGGAATAAAGCGGCGCGCAGCTTCCCGGAGCCGCTCCTTTTTCGGCAAGAACTACATGTTCGACAAGAAAACCGGGAACTTGGGGCCTAACCTTCCATTCAGAGGAAGAGATTATTTTCTCCGTTGTTACAATAACCCGTTTGGCAGCTTTCACCATGAGCAGGTCCTCATAAACCGCCCCTTCGATAAAAGCATTTCCGTTTTCATCGGCGATATTGGTGTGAATTACGGTCGTATCCGGCCTCAACGCCGGAACAACCGCTGTTTCCCGGCCGGTAAACGGGTCTGTCACTTTTTTCACAAGACCGGTCAGTTCTGGCAGATCACTGCCTGTAAATCCGTTAATTGGCTGAAACGGAACGCCGTATATGCTGGCGCGAAGTCCGGCAATCACACTGGCGCAAGCATGTTCGTGCACGACAATTTCCTGATTTTGCACACCTTTGCGGTAATTGGGGGCAAGTCCCAGCATTTCAAAGCCGATATAACCGGCATAAACGGAAGAAATTGTTTTTGCCAGGGCCAGCAAATCAACATCCAGGGCTCCGGCTGTTTTAATCAATGAAAGATTTTTCTTTTCCTGGCGGATCAATTCCCCGACAAAAGCAACAGGTGAACGATGCAAAGCAATTCCACCCAGTGCCAATAACGAACCGTCAGGAACCGAAGCAACTGCTTCTGACAATGAAACCTGTTTGGTCATACCCATTCTCCTTTTCTTCATAATTCAGGAAAGCACAATTCCATCCGGATCCAGAGCGTGCAGCGCTGCAAGCTCTTTTTTGTCGGGAGGCTCCACATAGGTCCAGTTACTGCTGATTTCGACCGGGAATGAACTTTGCTCCTGTACGTCCTCCAGCGTCTTTCCCGGAAACAATTGCAGCAACGTCATCTTCCTGGTTACCTCATCAAAACCGTAGATCCCTATTTGGGTAATCACCCGATACGGGCCGGAGTTGCGCGGCAAGCCTGCTTTTTCCCGTGCCCCCGGACCAATCAGATATCCGGGGCTGGTCAAAAAATCCAGTTTTTTTACGAACTTTCTGCGATCCTGTCTCATCAGAATAATGGTTTTTTCGCAAAGGGAAGCAATGTCCGCTCCACCTCCGGAACCAGGAAGACGTACTTTCGGATGTTCCCAGTCACCAATCACCGTGGTGTTCAGATTGCCGTACTGATCTATCTGCGCACCTCCCAAAAAACCGTATTCAATCCAGCCGGCCTGGGCAAGGCTCATCACGTAATCCATGGAACCTGCCGCAATTCCATTTTCATAGGTAAGGGATTCGCTGACCTGAATCGGCAGGCGGCCAGTCGGCTTTCCACCTATCCCCCCTCCTTCATAAACAAGCAAAAGATCCGGTGCATGGGTATTCAATGCCAGTACGGAAGCCAAAAGAGGCATTCCGGTTCCCACAAATACTGCTGCATCTTCCGGTAACAGGCGGGCAGCGGCAATAATCATTTGCTCTGTCTCAGTTGCCATTTTATCCTCTCCTTTTTGCCACTTTGGGAAAGTCTGCCAGTTTTTTCTCGATTTTTTCCAACTGATGGAGAACACGCACGCCGCCGATTTTTTCCAGATAGTCATAGTGATCTCTGCTTGTATACACATATTTATCCAGATATTGAGCGACGGTCTCCTGTGTCAGGGATGCATCAAGCCATTCCTGCCAGTGAGCTTCATCAAAGGAATAAAGTCCCGGTACCTGGTTGGGATGGGAACCATAAGGTACTTCAACGACCGCATCAACGACAAAACCGGGTATCCTGGTTTGCGCCGGATCATTTTTGATCCTCTGTTCATCGACAATTTCCTCGGTCGTGATGATTACAAATTTTGCTGCATGCGCAATTTCAACATCTTCCGCAATATTCCCGTCAATCTGGCAATTGCCGAAACGGTCAGCCCGGTGCACATGGATGATGGCCACATCCGGATAACATGCCGGCAGGAGTTCCACCGGTTCGTTGGTAAAAGGATCAATGATCGTTTTTGAGCCGCTGTACTGCAATGTATCTGTTCCGAGAGAAGAACGTGTCGGATAAAAGGAAAGTCCCTTCATGGCAGCAGTAAACCGCCATTGGAATGCAGCATTGGTGGTTTCCGACAAAACCTTCAGCCGCCCGGATTCCACAGCTTTTCTCGCTGGCAGGGACAAACCGCGGATCTCATCGGCAAAGCCATAGGAAACTTCTGCTTTGGTAACATTACCTGCCGCCGCCAGCAACTGCCAATCGTGCTGTGATCCTTTGGTGCCAACGGTCAGGTCGCCTGTTTTCTGGCGGATAATTTCATGGACAGCAGCCATCGGGTTTCTGACTGATCCCATTCCGCCAAAAACGATATAATCTCCATCTTTCACACCACGGGAGATGGCTTCTTTCAGGGTCGTTGTCTTGTCCTTTTTCACCATGGACTTGTGTTTTTTCCGGTATTCCCGCATGTTGTCGGGATGTTCCCAGCCGTACAGACGGGAGCTTTCTCTGGTCATGGTCAATTTCATTTCCCCCTTTTTTCTCGTTTGCTTTTATACAAGAAACTGACCACAGGATCATTGCTGCGAGATATACTGATTCATTCTGAAAACGGAAAAGGCCTCTTGAGTCCAGGCTATTGCTCTTCAGCAACATCCCGAAACAAGAGGCCTCCGGTTGTCCGGTCAGCTTCTTTGAAACAGAAAAAGGAACGGATTTGCTCCGTCAAACCGGAAATCTGTGTTTTTCAATCCGGTTTACCTGTACGATTTTCCCTTCGTGCACGGTAATCTGGAGCTCGCCAAACTTCAGGCTTTCCAGTTCTTTTAATATAATTTTGTATTTTTCTTTTTCTGTCCCCTGCTTTATCTGTACCATCGCCTGATCCCCTTTTTTCGTTTGCTTGCGAATCCGGTTCGCAACGTCTCAAGGCTGGTTTCCAAGGCAACAGGTGAAATAAAGAACGGCCTCCCAAAATAAGAGGCCGCCAGTTTGCGTACATCGCAACATAACCTCTTATATTTCAGATATCGGGTATCTGCTGGAATTGGCACCGTTTGAACAGAAATTCAATGGTTGCCGAGGCTTCATCGGGCCAGTCCCTCCACCTCTCTGTATAAGAGTATTTAAAATATTAACTTTTTAATGATTACTATCATCTTAATCATATTATTCTGATTTGTCAACTATGTTTTATGTTTTTCTTCAACACTCATTTGGGAGATGACGGCAACACGGTTTGGTTCACAGTAAAAAGGAAAAACTGGAAATGGTATATCCGGGATGCATCAGATTTCCGGCTTTTTTTGCATTCCGGATACAAAAAAACCGGTTTCTACCAAAACAATATTTCCGAAAATTGTATTTTAAGAAACCGTTTACAAAGCTGTTTTTTCTTGATAGTATACTTGTATACAAGTATTCAATTATAAAGAGGTGGTTATTTGAAAGGTTTTTATCCTGAAAAAAGATTGGCGGAATCTTCCATTGGTCAGCAGGTGGCAGCCGATTTGCGGATGCGCATTATTTCCAAGGATTTGAAACATGGAACCGTTTTATCGGAGAACAAATTGTCTGAAGAATACAACGTCAGCCGATCCCCGATTCGCGAAGCCTTGCGAATTTTGGAACGGGAAGATCTGGTTCAGTTAAAACGGATGGGGGCCAAGGTCGTCGGAATTACTGAGAAAGATATTGATGAAATCTATGATGTAAGACTGATGATGGAGTCATTTGTGTTTAAACATTTATTGGAAAAGGAAAATAATGACGAACTGGTCAGAGATTTAAACAAGATCCTGGAAATGATGAAAGTAGCTATTAAATATAAAGACGCAGATGAATTTTCTTTCAGGGATATTGAATTTCATCAGACGATTATTCATTCGATTCACCATCGTTACCTTGCAATCCTTTGGTCCAATATCAAACCGGTGATGGAATGCCTGATTTTATTGGATATGCGGCACAGAATGGAAAACAACTATGATGATTTCCAGCGTGTGATTGCCAATCACCGCTTGCTGATCCAGTCAATTGAGAAAAAAGACATCAAACTGGTGGAAGAAGCTTTTTACAGAAACTTCAATGATGTAAAGAAAAATTCAGACGGATTATGGACAAACCCGGACTCTTTAAAGAAGGCGAATGACTATCATGGATAAAAACAGGTTTATGCTTGGTGTTGATTTGGGGACAACCAGCACCAAAGCAGTATTGTTCCGCGAGAACGGAGAAATTGTTGCATCTGAAAACAACGGATATGAATTGTATACTCCAGACATCCATACTGCCGAGCAAGATCCGGAAGACATTTTTCAGGCGGTGCTCCTGTCTGTTGGCAACGTCATGAAAAAATCCGGCATCGATCCCGGACAACTTTCATTTATATCATTCAGCAGTGCCATGCACAGTGTAATTGCTGTCGATGAAAACAATCAGCCCCTGACACGCTGTATTACATGGGCGGACAACCGCAGTTCCAAATGGGCAGACAAAATAAAACGGGAACTTCATGGACACGACATTTACACAAGGACAGGGACACCGATTCATCCCATGTCACCTTTATGCAAGATCGCCTGGCTGGAGCATGATGTCCCGGAAGTTGCCTCCAGAACAAAAAAATATATCGGAATCAAGGAATATGTATTTTACAAACTTTTCCATAAATATGCAGTAGACTATTCCATTGCATCCTGTACCGGACTGATGAACCTGGAATCCCTGGACTGGGATGAGGGGGCGCTAGAAGTTGCCGGGATCACAAAAGACAAATTGTCCCCGATCGTATCCACCAAAGAAGTATTTACCGGCTGCAACCCAACATGGGCCGAAAAAATGGGAATCTTGCCAAAGACACCATTTGTCATCGGGGCAAGTGATGGCGTTCTTTCCAATATCGGGGTTGGTGCTGTAAAAAAAGGCGAAGTAGCTGTAACAATCGGAACCAGCGGAGCAATCCGGACGGTTATCCCCAAACCGCAAACCGATCCAAAAGGCCGAATCTTCTGTTATGCGTTGACTGAAGACTGTTGGGTCATTGGCGGACCGGTCAATAACGGCGGTATTGTATTCCGCTGGATTCGGGATGAACTGGCAGCAAGTGAAACAGAAACAGCCAAACGCCTTGGTATGGACCCTTATGATGTCCTGACCAAAATTGCCGGCCAGATCAAACCGGGCGCAGATGGATTGCTGTTTCTCCCCTATCTGTCCGGAGAAAGAGCACCTTTCTGGAATGCGGATGTTCGCGGATCTTTCATCGGCCTGACTTTGAGTCACAAACGGGAACACCTCATCCGGGCGGCTCTGGAAGGGGTTATTTATAATCTGTATTCTGTATTTCTGGCATTGGTCGAGGCAATGGACCATCCCGTCACTTCCATAAAAGCAACCGGCGGTTTTGCCCGATCCCGGTTATGGCGCCAGATGCTGGCAGATATATTTGACCAGGAAGTGATTGTTCCGGAAAGTTACGAGTCTTCCTGCCTGGGAGCCTGTCTGTTGGGATTGTTGGCCTTTGGGAAAATTGATTCCTTCGATGTTGTGGAAGACTTGATTGGAGAAACGCACAAACATAAGCCCGAACCCGCCAATGTCGAGGAGTACCGCAAACTGGTCCCCATTTTTATCCGCCTTTCGCGGACGTTGGAAAAAGAATACTGGCAGATCGCTGAGTACCAAGCGGAGTTGACCGAGTAAGACTTCAGGAGTTTTGAAACAACCCAACCATGATTGGAGTGAACAAAGTGGAGCATTTACTGCCATTATTGATTGTTGTTGCGGGGATCGGTGTTTTGCTGTTTCTGATTACAAAAATAAAACTGAACACGTTTATCTCCCTGATTATTACCGCCTTTCTGATTGCTCTGGCACTCGGGATGCCGCTGGATAAAATTGTGGAATCCATTAAAGGCGGAATGGGTGCTACTTTGGGCAGTATCGCATTAATTTTCGGGTTTGGTGCCATCCTTGGCAGGCTGGTTGCTGATGCCGGCGGTGCACAGCGAATTGCCGTTACGTTAATTGACAAATTTGGACGGAGAAACATTCAATGGGCGGTTGTGATTTCTTCCTTTATTATCGGGATCGCCCTGTTCTTTGAAGTCGGACTTGTCCTGCTGGTACCGATTGTTTATCAAATCGCCAAACAGTCGAAAGTATCCATTTTATATCTGGGCATTCCCATGACAACTGCATTATCGGTTACGCATGGATTTCTGCCCCCGCATCCCGGTCCTACCGTAATTGCCCAACAATATGAGGCAAATATTGGAATGGTTTTATTCTATGGAATTATTCTTGCTATTCCGGCTGTAATTATCGCCGGTCCAATATTCGCCAAACTGGTCAGGAAAATCAGCCCCGAATTATTTCAAAAAAATACTTCCGGGGACTTTGATGCGATCAGCACAACCAAAACATTTAAACTTGAAGATACTCCGGGATTTGGAATCAGTGTTTTCACTTCACTTTTGCCCGTAATCCTGATGGCTGTCACAACCGTTGTTGACCTGATCCAGGATTTGGGCGATGTGCCGGACAATCTCCTTTTTAATATAATTCACCTGATTGGAGAACCAACAACAGCCCTGCTCATTTCTGTATTGGTTGCGGTCTATACGATGGGGATAAACCGGAATATCCCAATGAAACAAGTCATGCATTCCGCAGAAGAATCGATCCGCGCCATCGGGATGATGCTGCTTATCATCGGAGGCGGCGGTGTCCTGAAGCAGGTCCTGATTGATGGCGGTGTAGGGGATGCAGTATCGGCCCTGTTTGCAGGCAGCCAAATATCCCCGTTATTGCTGGCATGGCTGATTGCAGCAATATTGCGTATTGCGCTTGGTTCAGCAACCGTTTCTGCCTTGACCACAGCCGGTCTGGTCATTCCGCTGATGCAGGGAACCAGCGTTGATCCGGCCTTGATGGTTTTGGCAACCGGTGCCGGGAGCCTGATCGCTTCCCATGTCAACGACGCAGGATTCTGGATGTTTAAGGAATTCTTCGGTCTTGGCCTGAAAGAAACATTCTCAACATGGACGTTATTGGAAACGATTATTTCCGTTGTTGGCCTGGCAGGGGTTTTGATCCTCAATCTGTTTGTTTAAAGGGTGGCATATATTGAAGAATACTATTGGTATCTACGGTTTGGGTGTCATGGGATCCAATCTGGCAAGAAATATGGCCGACAAGGGCGAAAAGGTCGCTGTTTATAACTATACACCTGACCTGACCCGAAAATTTGTCAGCCAGTATTCCCATCACCTGATTGATCCCCATGATAAACTGGAAAACTTTATTTGTTCACTGGAAAGCCCGCGCAAAATATTTTTAATGGTAGCGGCGAAAGCAGTAGACTCTGTTATCCAATCACTCATTCCTTTGCTGGAGGCGGGCGATATTATCATGGATGGCGGCAACTCTGACTTCCATGATTCCAACAGAAGGACCCGGGAACTGTGGAAATATGGAATCCGGTTTCTTGGAGTCGGGGTATCCGGTGGAGAAAAAGGTGCTTTAAACGGCCCGGCGTTAATGCCTGGCGGCAATTTGGAAGCATACCGGCAAGTCGCCCCGATTCTGGAAAAAATCGCTGCCCATGTGGATGGGAAACCGTGCTGCACCTATATCGGTCCCGAGGGTTCAGGACATTATGTGAAAATGGTTCATAACGGGATTGAATACGCCGATATGCAACTGATTTCTGAAGCCTTTCTGTTTCTCAGGGAACAAATCGGCTTGTCGGTGAAAGAGATCTCTTATGTGTTCCGATCCTGGAATGAAACTGAATTGAAAAGCTATCTTGTGGAAATTACCGCAGATATCCTTTCCAAAACAGATCAGGAGACGGGAAAACCGATGGTGGAAGTAATTCTGGACAAAGCCGGGCAAAAAGGGACCGGAAAATGGTCCAGCCAGAATGCCCTGGATCTTGGGGTACCTTCCACCATTATCGCAGAAGCGGTATTCGCCAGATATCTTTCTTCCATGAAAGAGGAAAGAGTCTATGCAGAAAAACATCTGACAGGACCTTCTCCTGCCAAAGAGAAACTGGACAGGGAATACTGGACAAATCTTGTGAAGGAAGCTCTGTTTATGGGCAAACTGTGTACTTACGCCCAGGGATTTTATCAATACCAAATGGCTTCTGCACAGTATGGATGGTCTCTCGACCCGGGCGAAATTGCCCTGATTTTCCGTGGCGGGTGCATTATCCGGGCAGATTTCCTGAATATTATCTACCATGCATACAAGGAAAACAGGAGTCTGCCCAATTTGCTGCTGGCCCCCTGTTTCCGGGAGAAAGCAAGCCGTTGCCAGGCTTCGTTGCGGCAGGTTGTGACAAAAGGAATGGAAAGCGGGTTATCGCTGCCGTGTTTCAGTGCCGCATTATCATTTTATGATAGTTACCGCTCCTCCAGAAACGGAGCCAACCTGATCCAGGCACAACGGGACTATTTTGGGATACACAAATATAAACGCATTGATCAGGAAGGCACATTTCATACCAATTGGCTGGAGCCTGGAGAAGTAAAGTCGTCTGTGAGAACGGACAGTTGATATTTCGTAAAAACCCGAACGGATTTGGTTCCGTTCGGGTTTAACCATTGCAAAGGTTGAGGTCTGATTTTTATACATACTGAAACCCGACTGTCTTTATCCGGGTTTTTGTCCAAACTTCATCCCTGCACAAAAATTCCCCGCCTGATGACAAGGCAGGGAACCAGCTGTAAAATCTTATTTTTTGGAAGTTGACATAAACCTGTCTATGATTAAAGCAAGTGCACCGTCGCCCGTCACATTTGTGGCCGTACCGAAGCTGTCCTGGGCCATGTAAAGGGCAATCATTAATCCAATTGCCTCTTTATCAAAACCTAGCATCGAAGCAAGAATACCTGTGGCCGCCATAACGGCTCCACCCGGGACTCCGGGTGCAGCAATCATGACTACTCCCAGCATCAGGATAAACGGCAACATCTGGAAAAGGCCGGGCACGCTATATCCATCCATAACGGCCATTACCGCAATCGCACAACTGGTAATCGTGATCGTACTTCCCGAAAGGTGAATAGTTGCATTCAAGGGAATGCTGAAGTTGGCAATTTCCTCCCGCACACCGTTTTCTTTTGCCTGCCTTAACGTTACCGGAATGGTGGCCGCACTGCTCATGGTACCAAGTGCGGTAAAAAAAGCCGGCAACATTGTTTTAAGCAAGGAAAACGGATTTCTTTTGTTATATACTCCGGCAATGGTATACAGAATAATCAGCCATACCCAATGGGTAAGCACGGCAACAACGAGCACGATTCCAAAGACTTTCAACGTTTTGAAGACAGTTCCGGCTGCTGCAAGTTCGGAAAAAATTCCGGCAATATAAAAAGGCAGAAATGGAATAATGATTTTCACAATAAGCAATTCAATGACCGATCTTCCTTCATCAAATGCTTTCATCAGAACCTCGCTGTTTAACTTGGCCATACCAACCCCAAATACGAAAGCCAATACCAATGCCGTAATAACACCCATGAGCGGTTCAATTTCAAACGCCAGAAAACCTTCAAGCCCCTTTCCTTCCACCGGGGCCGATCCTCCTGAAGCGATCAACGGCATGATCAGTGTGGCAACAAAAAAAGCTCCAATTCCTGCGATCAATGTAGAAGTATAAGCGGCACCGATCGATACACCCAACAGCTTTCCGGATTCATTGCCCAATTTGGAAATTCCGGAAGCAATGAAAAATAAGATAATTAGCGGAATAGAGAAATTAATAAATTCACCAAAAACATCCTTAAATGTAATAGCCAGTCGAGTAATCCAGTCAATTCCAGCCAAACCAATCAAAATACCGGCAATGATTCCAGCAACTAATTTTGCGATCAGTTTCATGATCCACCAACTTTCCGAAATCTTTTTTTAATAAGACAATTGTTTTAAAAATAAATATATGTTTAAATATACCTTGTAATTATATAATGTATCATTTTTATATAATGAATCAAGACAATGATTAAAAATCGAAATAGTATTTTTATAGTATTTTTATTGATTTTTCTGCTTTCAACTACTTTAATTACCTGTTAATCCACTTGTTCTCCCTAACTCCAGCTTGTCAGAAACTTTTTAAAAAATAAAAAAAGCGACAGTAAGTTGCTTAAATTTCTTTTGTTGATCCTGTAGCCATTTTTCCATGATGGCAAACAAATATGTAGAAATCCAGACAAACAAATAACCGGTAACCGAACCAAGAATGATTGCAATCAGTAAAATAGCAGATAGGCTTAAGGTATCTTCTGAAGAGTTAACACAGGAATTATCCAGATTTATGGCCAAACCTAACAGCAATATCAACAAAACGGGGCTCTTTTGGCCGTTTAGGATCCAGTGAACCGTATCTCTGGGGTTTACCCGAATGGACAAACATGGTATTTCATATTTTTAAATCAAAGGCAAGAATGTTTCGAAAATAGTTGATTTTATAAAATATTACAGGACAAAAAAATGATTTCTCCCATTTTCTCTTTGGTTAATAAAAAAAGAGCCTGTCAATGACAGACTCCCAGCAAAGGAGTTTTCTGTATTTATTTCAGGAGGTGAACATCAAAAACTAAAAGGATACTTTTAATTATTTTTGATTAACTTGTTTACCGGCAGAGAGGGTTTTGGTAGTACTTGCAAATTTCTGGATGTTTCTTCCTTTAATTTCTTGATTGTCGTAAACAATTTGTCAGGAATCAAACTCTGCACATCTTCTAATTCACAACCATGACTCACAATATCAATCACACGTTGATCGATTCCCAGTTCTTCCAATTTTTCAACTGAATATGGATTAAAAAGATATCCTTCAGCTTCTTCTATTGTCATTATTTTTTCTTCCAACGCCTCAAGTATCCCTAATTGAACAATTGATAAAAAATGTTGAATTTCCTCTTTTCCTTCCACCAGAATCTTTAATTCCATATAACCCCACCTTATTTTAAGTTACTCCAACCAGATTTTACTTTGACATCAAAAACTTTACCTGATGAACTTTCAAAGTAATGCACAGATATTTTCTTTCCTTCAGCATCATAACCATCTTTATATACTTTGTATAATGACCCCATACGCTTCCAGACAAAAGAGAGAGTATAATAGGAAGCAAAAAAGGGGTCTTTTTTATGGGACGGAGAAAATGGACTGCTGAGGAAAAAATGGAGATTGTTTTGGCAGGGATGGC
>JBAVDL010000164.1:0-10778 GCA_049587175.1 Thermoactinomyces sp. | reverse complement strand
GAAATTTTAAACGGTCACTCTGGGTTTACCATACCAATGCAGGCGCCTGCAACGGCTGCGATATTGAGGAAGTTAACGCATTTACCCCCTACTATGATGCGGAACGGTTTGGACTCAGATTAGTCGGGTCACCCCGGCATGCCGATATATTACTTGTTTCCGGACCGGTGACGCGTCCAATGAAACCGAGAATCGAGCGCCTGTATGCGGCCGTACCTGACCCTAAGCTTGTGATTGCCTGCGGTTCCTGCGCGGTAGGGGGAGGACTATGGTTTGATTCTTATAATGTGGTCGGCGGAGTCGATAAAGTAATTCCGGTTGACTTTTTTATACCGGGTTGTCCTCCCCGTCCGGAGGCAATACTCTGGGGAATTGCCGTCGGTATGGGACTGGTCGACAAGAAAGTGACGGCATATGAATATTTCGAGAAAGAGATACTGGGAGGAATTCAATCCCATGGAGAGTAATCTGGCCCAAAGAGTGCGGGCGAACACAACAATCGTTTGTATTGGCAACCGTCTTCGCGGGGATGATGGGCTGGGACCGTTGGTGGCCGATTTGCTGGGAGGTACAGTTCCCGCACAGATTATAGATGCCGGTGAAATGCCGGAAAAGACTGTAAAGCAGATCGTTTCACATAATCCTGAGACAGTGATGTTTGTCGACGCGGTATCTTTCGGAGGCATGCCCGGTGATATGGCAATTCTGGAAAGGAGTCAGCTTTCCAGTGACCGGTTTCTTACCCATCGTTTTCCCCTTGGTTTGCTGATGGATTTTATAAAAGAGGAGACAAAGGCCGATCTGTTTCTGCTTGGCATTCAACCGGCATCAACCCGGTTTGGAATGGCAGTGTCGCCCCAAGTCCGGCAAACTGTTGAATGGTTGGTACAATATCTTCAGCGGATATTTTCAGAAAGAATCGATTTGGTTGATCATGAAAATGGAACTTTTAATCCAGATATAAAAACGGCCAAGGATCATAAACAAACCTGCGGACAGTCTCCAAATGCAGCGCAATTTTTAGATGTTGAATCATGAATTACTGGAAAGGCTGCCAGCCCTCCGGATTAAGAAAACAGACTGTCAGTTGGGCTGTTTTGGATTGGCCAGAACAAGGAGAGATCGTAATGGATTTTTTCTCCTGCATTACTCTGAATGAGGCCGAGCAACTCGTGAAAACAAAAATCGGTTGCGTGACCGGTCTTGAAAAAGTGGGGATTGCTGAATCCCTGAATCGCACGGCAGGAATGGATATACCTGCCGGTGAGGATATGCCGCCGTTCAGCCGATCCACGGTTGACGGTTATGCCGTACAAAGCGGAGATACATTTGGTGCGGAAGAGGGGATACCGGCCCTGCTTGAAATTGTCGGGGAGATACAGATGGGAAAACCGGCTTTAATTCCTGTTGAACCGGGGCAAACAGTAGCGATACCAACTGGAGGGATGCTCCCGGAGGGAGCCGATGCGGTGGTGATGGTTGAGCATACCGAGCAGTTTGATGCAGGAACCGTACTAATGAACCGAAAAGTCGGGCCAGGAGAGAATGTTATCCAAAGAGGGGAAGACATCCATTCCGGGCAGTTTATCATCCGGGAGGGCCAGGTTATTCGGCCGCAGGATATTGGATTGCTTGCCGCTTGCGGATATAGATCTGTCGTTGTTCGAAAGCCTCTTTGCGTTGGTGTTCTGTCTACCGGTGATGAAATTGTCGATATCAGGACCGTTCCCGCATTGGGGCAGATCCGTGATGTAAATCGATATCTTCTGCAGGCAATGCTGATGGAACTTGGCTGTCAAGTACGATCCTACGGTATTGTTGGCGATGATTATGATCAATTGGCAGCAATGATGAGCCAGGCGCTAAACCAGTGTCAGCTCGTTGTGATATCGGGGGGAAGTTCGGTCGGCAGTCGGGATTATACCGTACAGGTGATCAATTCCCTCGGCAGCCCGGGTGTTTTATTTCACGGGGTAGCTGTCAAGCCGGGCAAACCAACTATTTTTGGTGTTGTGAACTCGGTACCTGTTTTTGGACTTCCCGGCCATCCGGCAGCGGCCATGATCATGTTTACCAGACTGGTCAAACCGGTGGTGGAGATTCTTTCCGGACGGCAAGCAAACAGAATAAAACATATATTTCCTGCTCGTATGGCCCGAAATGTTGCTTCAGCCCCGGGGCGTGATGATTTTATCAGTGTCCGTATTCAAAAAAACGAAGGTGAGTATTGGGCTGAGCCTGTTTTTGGCCGCTCAGGTTTGATAAGTACGATGACGGAGGCTGATGGAATTGTCCATATCCCGGCGGAAGTCAGCGGGTTATATGCTGGTGACAGGGTCGACGTTGAGCTTTTTGGCCAGGACTGCTGGAAAAACGGTGAATAGAGGAATGGGTGATAAAGGGTGAAGAACAAGGCCTATTTATCGTGTATGTCGAGGGAAACGGCACAAGCAAAATGGTTGGATAAACTGGGGGAATGCGGTTATTTTGAAGAGGTTCCGGTTGAAAATGTGCCGACTGAAAGTGCAGCAGGCAGGATTACTGCCTGTAGTATTTATGCCCGCCGGTCGGTTCCGCATTACAATAGCGCTGCTATGGATGGCATTGCCGTTTGGGCGGCAGATACCTTCGGTGCTTCTGACAGAACACCGAAACAGTTGAAGGTGTTGAAGGCAGGCCAGCCCTTTGTACCGGGCTCCTGCTATCGGGTCAACACCGGCAATGTTCTTCCGCTTGGGACGAACGCTGTTATTATGGTTGAACAACTTCATTTTCATGAGGATCAGGTTGAAATTCTGGCACCGGCTACTCCCTGGCAACATGTGCGTATTATTGGTGAAGACATTGTGGAAAAAGAGTTGATTCTGCCTGAACAGGAAGAAGTAACCCCTGCTGCAGTCGGTGCACTGCTGGTTGCTGGTCTGGAAAGTGTTCCTGTCGTTGCCAAGCCGACTGTTGTCATTATTCCTACCGGCAGTGAATTGGTGGCCACTCAAAAGGAACTTGCACCAGGAAAAATCCTTGACGTGAACTCCCATATGTTGGCCGCCGCCGTCACCCGTTCCGGGGGAATTGCACTTCGCAAAGGGATTGTGCCTGATGAATATCAGGCCATTAAAAAAGCAATTACTGACAGCCTGGCCGGATGTGATATGGTTCTGATTAATGCCGGAACATCAGCAGGTACGGAAGATTATACCTATCAGGTACTGGAAGAGCTGGGGGAAGTACTGGTGCACGGTGTGGCTATAAAGCCTGGCAAGCCCGTGATACTGGCAATTTGCAACGGTAAGCCTGTAGTTGGTCTGCCCGGGTATCCGGTGTCAACGATGTTGACCTACGATTTGTTTGTCCAACCGGTGCTTGTTCGACGGGGTAAAATGAGAGATGTTCCCAGGGATACTGTAAGGGCAAACCTGGCCAGACAACTGCCGTCAGAAGTGGGAGTCGAAGAGTATTTACGGGTATCTTTAGGATTTGTCCAGGGACGGCAGGTAGCCGTGCCGCTAAGCCGTGGTGCCGGTCTCATCTCCAGCCTGACCAGGGCCCACGGAGTCTTGAGAGTTGAGCAAGGCAGTGCCGGCTTGCAAACCGGTACAAGTGTAGAAGTTGATTTGTTAAATAAGAATGTAGCTGAACAGGAGACTTTGCTTGTTATTGGCAGCCATGATCTGGCTCTGGATGTATTGGGAGTTTATTTGCGTCGCAAAGGCGGGGTATTGCTTTCCTGTGCCAATGTAGGCAGTATGGGAGGGATAATGGCGGTTCGCAATGGTGAGGCCCATCTGGCCGGTGTGCATATACTTGATGAGAAAACTGGCAAATACAATACCTGCATCGGACAATATATGGCAGGGAAAAGGTGGCAGCTTATTCACCTGGCGATGCGGGAACAGGGACTTATGGTCAAAAAGGGAAATCCTAAGCAAATATACAGTATAGGCGATTTGAACAGGAAAGGAATAGTCATGGTTAACAGGCAGCGGGGAGCAGGAACGCGGATGCTGCTTGACTATAAATTGAAACAACTGGGGATTGCCAGACAGGATCTTGCCGGCTACGAAAAAGAAGTGGGAACGCATATGGCTGTTGCGGCGACAATTGCAGCGGGTGCAGCTGATGTCGGTCTGGGTATACGGGCTGTAGCGGAGATCATGAATCTTGATTTTATCCCGGTGGCACAGGAACAATATGACCTTGTCTCAACACTTGAGCCTGATGGCAAACTCGTCAAATTGCTGATCAGTATTTTGCAGTCCTGTTCATTCAGGAAAGAGCTGGAAGTTTTGGGTGGATACAATCTGGATAAGGCCGGAACGATTATCATGCAAGGGGGGAATTAGGCTTGGAATTTACACATCTTAATGCCCGTGGGGAAAGCCGGATGGTGGATATAACTGAAAAGCCGGCTACAACACGGCATGCAGTTGCAAAAGGGACCCTGTATATGACAAAAGAGACATTGGAAAAAATTTTCAATCAATCCATACCAAAAGGAAATGTGCTTGAAGTGGCCCGTTTGGCCGGGATTATGGCGGCCAAACAGACTGCCGGTCTAATACCTCTTTGCCATCCGTTGGCGTTGACGAAAATAGAAGTTGATTTTGAACGAAGTGAAAACAGCATTCTGATAACTGCTGCAGTTGGTCTTCAGGGAAAAACGGGTGCTGAAATGGAGGCTCTGACGGCAGTTTCAGTAGCAGGTTTGACTATATATGATATGTGCAAGGCGGTCGATAAAAATATGGTTTTGTCCGAAGTGCGTCTGGTCAGAAAGAGTGGAGGCAAAAGTGGCATTTATGTAAGGAAAGAATAACTGTGCAAGGGAAAACTGGTTGGCGATAAAGGGACCAGATGATAAGTTTTCCTCCATTACCGGCCAGTTTGTTATAAAAAGCGAAAACTACTGCAATATATGGTGATATTTGCCGATCTGTCAAGGAAAAGGGCATTTTATCCAAAAATAGTCAGATAAAAAATCCAGAGGTGATAAAACCATGAGCAGCCCATTGGTGGATCGTTTCGGCAGAGTCCACGATTATTTGCGGATTTCCGTTACGGATCGTTGCAATTTGCGTTGTATTTACTGCATGCCGGAAGAAGGCGTGGAATTTGTGCCCCATGAACATATTTTATCCTTTGAGGAAATTACCTCAGTGGCTCGTGTGTTGGCCAAAGCGGGGGTACGAAAATTGCGTCTGACCGGGGGAGAACCCTTGGTGCGCAAAGATCTGGATCAATTGATCATGATGTTGTCTTCCGTTTCCGGTATCGAGGACATTGCTTTGACCACCAACGGGATCTTGCTGGCACGGAATGCAGAAAGGCTGAAAAGGGCCGGATTAAACCGGGTAAATATCAGTCTGGATTCGCTTTTGGAGGAACGTTACACGCAAATCACAAGGCGTGGCGGTATTCAGAGAGTGTTGGAGGGCATAGAGGAAAGCTGGAGGGTGGGACTTTTCCCTCTCAAACTCAATGTTGTACTGATGAAAGGGATCAATGATAATGAAATCCCCGACTTTCTGAACTTGACTATTGATTATCCCCTGCAAGTCCGATTTATCGAATATATGCCGATCGGTCATTCTGACAGCAATTGGCGTGGACGTTATTTGTCGCTGGATATGGTGTTGAAACGCTGTCAGGAGCTGGGTTTGAAAGTGGTTCCTGTCAGGGATGCGTTTGGCAATGGTCCTGTCACAAGTTACAAAATTGTTGGAGCTCGCGGCTCTTTCGGCTTAATTCATCCCGTTAGCCATCACTTTTGCAAGGAGTGTAACCGCTTGCGCCTGACGGCGGACGGGAATATTAAAGCGTGTCTTTACTGGGCAGATGAATGGAATGTTCGCAGGTATATAGGTGATGATCAAGCAGTGGAACTTCTGTTTCGCAAGGCTTTGGCGGAAAAGCCGGAAAGCCATGAAATGGCCAGAATGCTGGAAGAGCAAAAGTTGTCGCGTGATCCGACATGGCGGCGTATGTCACAAATAGGAGGATAGAAATAAAAGGATTTGAGCAGGATTTATTGAGAGACTATGCATTTTTTTCAAGTTTGTGTCGCTACAAAAGAGGAGATTCCGTTGGCGATCATGATATTTTGGCTATGTCTGAATGTTGTTCGTCAAGGTGAGACAATGTGTTCCCCATACAGGAGAATGAGGCAACCCGGAGCAAGTTTTGGTGGTAGTTGGCATAGGTTCCGGGAAAGGAAAAACTCCCTTTGTTTTATACTAATAGGTTAAACATTTATTCCTGATAATTTTCAACATCGCCATATGTTGGGAGTGGGACATAATGAAAGATTATGAAATTACAACGAAAGAGATCGATATCAGTCGTTTGATTCAGCGTGTATCCCGTCCCCAGGCTGGGGCAATTGCCACCTTTTTTGGAATGGTACGGGGGGTAACCGATGGAAAGCGGACTCTGTTTTTGGAATATGAGGCCTATGAAGAGATGGCAAGAAAAAAAATGGAACAAATCGGTATGCAAATCATGAAGAGATATCCGGAAGTCAGGATAGCCATGGTCCACCGCATCGGTCGTCTGCAGGTAAGTGATATGGTTGTTGCCATCGCCGTTTCTGCCCCACATCGACAAGAGGCATTTGAGGCTTGCCGCTATGCCATTGAACAGATTAAGAAGACTGTTCCTGTCTGGAAGAAGGAGTTTCGGGAAGACGGAAGTTTTTGGGTCGAAGGGGTGGAATGTAATGATCAAAGTATACCTGTTTGCAGGCCTGGCAGAAGCGGCGGGAAAGAGAGTTCTGGAAATTTCTGTTGAGGAAAAGATCTCAACTCAGGAATTGAAGCGCCTTTTGGTAGAACAGTATCCTGATCTTGGTAATCTGTTGGACAAAAGCATTGTGGCGGTGAACAAGGAATATGCTGATGAATGGAAATGGATTTCCGATCAGGATGAAGTAGGGATGATTCCGCCTGTAAGCGGTGGATGATTGTCTCCCGGGCATCCGGATGAAACCTTTTTGTCCGTAGGAAGTAATGAGACAGTAATTGATTTTGAATATATTAAAAGCAATGTTCTGATGAGCTGTTGTCATTCTTCCCCCAAGGATCGCATCAAATGAGGATCCTGGTGGCATTTGTTCCAGCTACTTGGATGTATGGATATGTGCAAGGCTGTCGATGGAAAATATGCTATTGTCCGTGATGCAACTGATCAACATGGAATAAGCGGCACTTTTGTCAGGGAGGAATAGCTATGCCGGGAAGAATAGTTGCGGTCTGTAAAAGTGAACAAAAGGGGGTAAAGAAACAAAATGTGAGACGAGGATTGTTGATTGCCAGCAAAGGGCTGCAAGGAGATGCACATGCGGGAGACTGGCACCGTCAAATCAGCTTGTTGGGCATCGAAAGCATTCAGAAGATGCGTGAACTGGGTGCTGATGTAAAACCGGGTGATTTTGCTGAAAACTTGACCACGCAGGGAATCAATTTGGTCAAATTTCCTGTTGGAACCAAACTAAAAACAGGTGAGAGTCTGATAGAAATTACTCAAATAGGAAAGAAATGTCATAGTCATTGTACAATCCATAAACAGGTTGGCAATTGTATTATGCCAAAGGAGGGCGTTTTTGCCCGGGTTCTAAAAGGTGGACCAGTTGCAGAAAATGACGAAATTTCAGTCTGGAAAGGAATTACTGTTGGCATTGTCACGGCCAGCGATAAAGGATCCAGAGGTGAAAGAGAAGATAAAAGCGCGGAGGAAATCAGAAACCTTGTGCAGAGAATAAACGGAGAAGTAATTGATTATCGCGTATTGCCTGATGACAGGGAAATCCTTGCACAGGCAATGCGAGAAATGGCTGATCAACGTGGTGTGTTGTTGCTATTTACTACAGGCGGCACCGGATTTTCACCACGTGATATTACCCCAGAGGCAACAAGAGATGTCATTGAGCGGGAAGTACCGGGTCTGCCTGAAGCGATGCGTCAGGAAAGTTGCAAGGCTACTCCAAGGGCCATGCTTAGCAGAGCGATTGCGGGTATCAGAGGAAAATGTCTGATTATAAACCTGCCAGGCAGTCCCAAGGGAGTGAGGGAGTGTTTGGAGGTCATTCTGCCGGTGCTGCCCCATGCGATAGAAATTCTAAGCGGAACAGGCGGTGAATGTGGCCAGTCAGTATAAACCGGGCCAGTTAATTGTGTCTGGCAGGAAACATGGCAGGCAAAACAGGTTGCACAATAGTAAAGGCCGCCCTTAAAAATCACCATATTTGGTACATGAACACCGGGGGATCCTGGAACCATGACGGATCTGTACGTTTTATTGCATTAAATAAAGGATTCGGGAAAAAACTTGATGGCGTTGCTATATCAACTTATATGAGAGGGGTGCGATCATGATCCCGGAAAGATA
Source organism: Thermoactinomyces sp. (assembly GCA_049587175.1). GTDB lineage: Bacteria > Bacillota > Bacilli > Thermoactinomycetales > Thermoactinomycetaceae > Thermoactinomyces. Next base: position 2,396 of record JBAVDL010000164.1, on the reverse strand, counting down.
CTCCCGTCAAGTACTGGTTGATGGTGTTGGTGAAGCAGGTCAGGAAGCGATAGCAAATTCCAAAGTGGTAATTATCGGCCTGGGTGCTCTGGGAAGCAACGTCGCCAATCTCCTGGCCAGAGCAGGTGTGGGGGAGCTTTATTTGGTGGATCGGGATTTTGTGGATTGGACCAATCTGCATAGGCAAGTGCTTTATGATGAGGAAGATGCCAGAAAAACTATTCCCAAGGCGATAGCAGCCAAAAAACACCTGGAGCGGATCAATTCCGAGATTAGTTACCAGGTTATTGTCACTGACGTTAACAGCAGTAATATCGAAGAAATTGTGACCGGTGCTACGCTGGTGGTAGATGGGTTGGACAATTTACCTACAAGGGCCTTGATCAACGAGGCCTGTGTCAAGCATGGCATACCATGGATTCATGGCACTTGTATTGCTACCTACGGATGCCTGGCCACTTTTATTCCCGGCAAAACAGCCTGTTTTCACTGTGTTTACCCTGATGTTACCGAACGGACTGCTGTATCAGACACATGTGATACTGCAGGTGTGTTGGGACCAACAGCTTCCATGGTGGCCAGCTGGGAGGCATCAGAGGCATTGAGGCTGATCGTTGGCAAACAGAAAAATGAGGTTGCCACCGGACTGATTTTTATCGAACTCTGGGAAAAAAGTGTTCAATCTATCCCGATTGAACAGAACCCGGACTGCAAGGTATGCGGCAAGCGTCATTTTACCCTGTTGGAACAGCCACAGCAAGTATTTGCTACTTCCCTTTGCGGAAGGCAGGCAGTACAAGTGGTTCCTCCAGTATCATTCCAGATCGATTTTGACAATCTGGCCCACGGTCTGGGCAAAATTTTCAGGATTGAACAGAACCAGTACCTGTTAAAATTTTACCCTGGAGAATATGAGGTTGTTCTCTTCCGGGACGGGCGGGCAATTATATTTGGCACAACCGATGTTCAGACAGCCAGGAATATATATGGTAGATATATTGGAGGTTAGTGCCGTGTACAATACTATCTATCTGGATAATGCTGCCACTACTTGGCCGAAACCGGAGACCGTCTACCAGGCTGTTGAGACTACAATGCGGGAGTTGGGAGCTAACCCGGGTCGTTCCTCACACCGGATGTCCCTGGAAGCTGAAAAGATCATTGAGCAGGCACGGCAGTCTGTTAAGTATTTCTTTAATGCAGCCTCACCGCAGCGGGTTATCTTTACCCTGAATTGTACCGATTCACTCAATATAGCTATTAAGGGACTGATCAAGCGGGGAATGAAAGTAGTTACCAGCCCCTATGAACATAATTCGGTCCGGCGTCCGCTTTTGTCTTTACAAAAAGAGGGAGTCACGGTGGTAACCGCTCATGGCACTGATAAATACCAAATTGATCTTGACCATTTCCGGGAACTATGCAGCAATGGCATTGACTTTGCCGTTTTGTCCCATGTTTCAAACGTTACCGGAAGTGTTCAGCCAGTAGCTGAAATTGCTGATATCGTTCATGAACAAGGTGGAAAACTGATTCTTGACGCAGCCCAAAGTGCCGGAATTCTGGACATTAACTTACAGGAAACGGGTATAGACATCCTGGCAGTTTCCGGACATAAAGGGCTTTACGGTCCCATGGGAGTCGGGATTCTGGTCCTGGCTGAAGATTTTCCGGTGCGGCACTTCCGGGAAGGGGGGTCCGGGGCCTACTCCGAGGTGGACTACCACCCCGAGGTGTATCCCTGGCGTCTGGAGGGAGGAACTCCCAATCTTCCTGGCATTAGCGGGCTGGCTGCCGGAATATCCTTTGTCCGCTCTGCAGGGGTTGATGCCATGGGCAGGCATGTTGCCGATTTGGCTGAGATGGCGATATCAGGCCTCAGAGAGATCGAGGGGGTACGCCTCTACTGTGGTCCTGAAGCCCCTAAAACCGGTGTGGTTTCTTTTACATTGGAACGGATGGATGTTGCCCTGGCTGCTTCCGTTTTGGATCAGGCTTATCAGATAGCAGTACGCGGGGGATTACACTGCGCTCCGATAACCCACCAGGAATTGGGAACCTTTCCCGGTGGCACTTTGCGAGCCAGCTTCGGACATTTCAATAATTTTGTCCAAGTAGAGCAATTGATTGAAGCTGTACGAGAGATGAGCAGGGTGTGAGATTCAGAGACAGTTTGGGCTGGACAGAGAGATATCGATCATTATTCATTTGATTATGCATTTCTTGATTTGCAAGCTACAGTTTATTAAAGAAAACAAAATATACTGTATACTGTAATCTGATTAAAAAAACAAGAAGACTTGAGTTTACAGAAAACTCAGGTCTTCTTGTTTTTATATTGGATAATGGAAGTGTTTTAAGGAATTTTAATTCATTCGCAATTCAAAAGAAAGCAA
>JBAVDL010000163.1:0-10708 GCA_049587175.1 Thermoactinomyces sp. | reverse complement strand
ATCCTGGGTACGGTGCAGGAAGAAGGGGGTTGATCCGCATTTTGGGAAGGGAAAGCAGATTTTGTCCGGAGAATCATTTCGCTGTCTCAGAAATGAAAGTGCCCAACTTCTGGATATTGCTGTTCCGTATATGGAGAAAATGTATCAATATATCAAAGACACGCATTCCATTATTTTGTTAATTGATCCGCAAGGATTTGTCCTGACGGTCAAAGGAAATAAAGACGTCAAACAGCTCGCCCGGGAAATCAATTTTGTAGAAGGAGTGAAATGGACTGAAGAGGAAGTGGGGACGAATGCAATCGGGATTTCACTTGTAACAAAGGAGCCTGCCATGGTCGCCGGTCTGGAGCATTATGCACTTGCATCCCAAAAATGGTCCTGTTCTGCCGCCCCAATCCGAAATGAAGAAGGGAAACTGTTGGGCGTACTTAATATATCCAGTCCGGTTCAGCATCATCAGCCCTTTACTCTTGCTGTGGCAGTATCCTGTTCATTTGCCATTGAAACGGAATGGAAGTACCGCCTGCAAAAAGACTGTCAGGAATTGCTGCAGCAATCTTTCAATCTGACTGAAACAGAACATCCCACCATTATTTTAAACAGAAAAAAGCAGATTGTTTGTGCCAGTCGCAGTGTACAGAACCGTTTGGGGCAACAGGAACAGATGCATGTCCGGAATTTGGAGAACTTTGGATTTTCCGAAAGAAAAAGTACGCCACTGTACTCTCATCGTCATGGCGGGAAAATCGGTTTTTACGTGAATCTGAAATATGAAGAGAAGACTGGAGAGAGGGAAGGAGCCAAAAAAACATTTATTTCTTTCCGTTTTCCCGGAGAAACGGGTACCAGTGAAACGTTTGGGAAGACCTTGCAGGCTGCCAGCCGGGTTGCCGGTACCAAAGCAAACGTCTTTATTTACGGGGAAAGTGGAACAGGGAAAGAGCTTGTCGCCCGTGCCATTCATGACAACAGCACTTATAAAGACGGCCCGTTTGTAGCAGTCAACTGTGGAGCTATTCCCCGGGATCTGTTGGAAAGTGAATTGTTTGGCTATGAGAAAGGTGCGTTTACCGGGGCCCGAAGCCAGGGTTACCAGGGAAAATTTGAACAGGCGAATCACGGAACCATTTTCCTTGATGAAGTCGGTGAAATTTCCCCGGCCATGCAGGTTGCTTTGTTACGTGTCCTGCAGGAGAAAAAAATTACTCCGATTGGCAGTAAGAAAGCAATCTCCCTGGATCTGCGCGTTATTGCGGCAACAAATCGCGATTTGCGGCAAATGGTGCAGGAAGGTGCTTTTCGCGAAGACCTCTTTTACCGCCTCTATGTTTTCCCGATTCATGTTCCGGCCTTGCGTGATCGAAAAGAGGACATCCCTTGCCTGATTCGTTATTACTGCCGGAAAAACAACTGGGATATAGAAATACCGGATCGATTGATGGAAAAAATGGTAAATTATGATTGGCCGGGAAATATTCGCGAACTTTTTAATGTTCTGGAACGGATTCGCATTCTTTCTGACGGGAAGACACCGGATTCATTCCTGATAGAGCAACTTTTTTGCCAGCAGTGGATTGCCGGTAAGGATTGTACAGTACAGGACTCCTCTCTTGCTTTCCGTGAAGAAATACAGAAACAGGAAATGATGGACACTCTCAGGAAAACAGGCGGAAATGTGTCTGCTGCAGCCAAAATGTTGAATATTTCGCGCAGTACTTTATATCGCCGGCTTAAAAAGTATGGGTTATGAGCTATATCACTCTGATGTGATATGGTTTTTTTGTTTATACAAATTGAGACAAAACAGGACAGGTGTTTCATTCTGTCCCGATCATCTCTTGTCCCTGTGCCGCAAAATCCCTTGAAATCAAAGGAACTGTCTGGCACCTGATTTGCAATACAAGGAAGTGAGGGCCATTTGCTCTTCAATCCAATATTTTGGCCGTCCTGAATCTGCCTGATACCCATTGCAACAGCCTGGATGGAATGTGAAATATCCGAAGTCAGGGGGAGTCTTTAATGAAATCGGTTGATCAGCAAAATTTGTTGATTTCTCGTGAGAAAGCGATGTGGATGTATCAGAAAATGGTGGAGATCAGAAAATTTGAAGACCAGGTACATGAATTGTTTATGAGAGGCAAATTGCCGGGGTTTGTTCACTTGTATGCCGGTGAAGAAGCGGTTGCTGTTGGTGTTTGTGCCCATCTGAGCAACAGGGACTACATTACCAGCACGCATCGCGGACATGGACACTGTATTGCAAAAGAGTGTGATTTAAATGGCATGATGGCGGAGATTTACGGGAAAGCAACCGGGTTATGCAAAGGGAAAGGCGGTTCAATGCATATTGCTGATTTGGAAAAAGGGGTCCTCGGTGCCAACGGAATTGTCGGCGGAGGCTTTCCGCTGGCTGCAGGTGCAGCCCTTACCGCCAAACTGAAACAAACCGGCAATGTAACGGTCTGTTTTTTCGGGGATGGGGCCAATAATCAGGGAACCTTCCACGAAGCAATGAATCTGGCTGCCATCTGGAAATTACCCGTCGTTTTTGTAGCGGAAAATAACGGTTATGCAGAAGCAACCCCCTTTTCCTATGCTTCCAGTTGTACCGATATCGCGCAAAGGGCCGCTGCCTACAACATGCCTGGTGTGATCGTTGACGGGAAAGATGTGGTTGCTGTATACAGGACAGCCCGGGAAGCTGTTGACAGAGCGAGAAGGGGTGAAGGGCCAATTCTGGTTGAATGCAAAACCTATCGCAATTATGGCCATTTTGAAGGGGATCAGCAGACGTACAAGATAAAAGAGGAAGTACAGGTTCATCGGGGTGAAAAAGATTCCATTATGCTGTTTCGCGATTATTTGCTGACACATGGACTCTTGACAGAAGCGGAGCTTTTGGAGATTGACTGCCGTGTGGCAAATGCCATTTCGGAAGCAGTCCGTTGGGCGGAAGAAAGCCCATTGCCATCTGCTGAAGAGCTGTTTACGGATGTGTATGTTTCTTATTAAAAAATCCCGTTTACCAGTGAGGTGTAAAGAATGACCAGGGAAATCAGTTTTGCCAATGCCATTAACGAAGCGATCAAAATGGCCATGCGCAAAGATGAAACGGTGATTCTATTGGGGGAAGACGTAGCTGGCGGAGCAGAAGTAGATCATTTGGCAAATGACGAAGCATGGGGCGGTGTGATGGGGGTAACCAGAGGATTGGTACAGGAATTTGGCCGCAGCCGTGTCCTGGATACACCCATCAGTGAAGCGGGTTTTATCGGGGCGGCTGTAGGTGCGGCATCAACAGGACTTAGGCCGATTGCCGAATTGATGTTTAATGACTTTGCCGGTACATGTCTGGACCAGATTTTGAATCAGGGAGCCAAATTAAGGTATATGTTTGGCGGAAAGGCGCAGGTTCCCTTAACAATCCGAACCATGCACGGAGCAGGAAATCGGGCAGCCGCCCAGCATTCCCAGAGTTTGTATGCCATTTTCACTCACATTCCCGGTATTAAAGTGGTGGTTCCTTCAACACCGGCCGATGCTAAGGGATTGCTGTTTACTTCAATCGAGGATAACGATCCGGTCATCTTTTTTGAAGATAAGACATTATATGGCATAACTGGAGCTGTCCCCGAAGATTATTACAAAATTCCATTTGGGAAAGCGGATATAAAACGGCAGGGAACCGATCTTACAATTGTAGCGATTGGAAAACAGGTTTACACTGCTCTGGCTGCGGCGGACCGGCTTGCCAAAATGGGAATTCAGATCGAAGTGGTCGATCCGCGCACGTTGTCCCCATTGGATGAGGAAACGATCCTGGCTTCGGTTGACAAAACCAATCGGCTCATTGTCATTGATGAAGCAAATCCCCGCTGCAGCATGGCAACTGATATTGCAGCGATGGTAGCTGATCGGGGATTCGACTCCCTGGATGCGCCTATTAAGAGGGTCACAGCACCACATACACCGGTTCCATTTGCGTCCAATCTGGAAGATCTTTATCTGCCTTCACCGGAAAAAGTGATCAAGACTGTATCTGAACTGCTCGGTGATGAATCAATTGCTTCCATTTAACAGGTACTTTCAAAAATAATGGGGAGGCAGAGCCGGTTTGCCTCCTGTTTGCAAAGGAGTGGAACCGTTCATGGCAACGGAAGTGATTATGCCGAAACTGGGAATGGGAATGAAAGAAGGAACAGTGGTGGAATGGAAAAAGCATATCGGCGAGTCCGTCCAAAAAGGGGATCCTATCGTTGTGATCAGTTCCGATAAAATTGAAATGGATATAGAAGCCCCTGAAAACGGTGTTGTGATAGAAGTGTTGGCAAAAGAAGGCGACACGGTTCAGGTTGGAGGAGTGATCGGATATATCGGCAAGGAAGGGGAAAAAGCAGAAAAAGAGGCAGTGCCCGAAGTTTATCTATCAGAGGAAACAAGGCAGGTAACGGATCCTTCTGTTTTCAGGGAAGAAACTTTGCGTCTCTCCGAAGCGAAAAGAAAAGTGAGAATTTCGCCTGTTGCCCGTAAAATGGCAGAAGCAGCCGGGTTGGATCCGGAAACGATTACCGGCACAGGCCCGCGAGGAAGAATTACAAAAAAAGATGTGGAAAAGGCAATCACCGTCAGGGCAAAAGCGGTACCGGCCAAGGAGATAGAACGGTTTGATGGAACTGGCGGGAAAGAAAGGGTGGAACCGGATCGGGAACGTATTCCTGTCAGCGGGATGCGAAAAGTGATTGCAGAAAGAATGGTTGAAAGTTTACAGCACAGTGCCCAATTGACAATAAACATGAATGCTGATGTAACAGACATGTTGGCGCTCAGAGAACAGATTTTGCCTGATGTTCTGGAACGTTATGAAACAAAACTGACAGTTACCGATTTTATTGCCCGTGCCACAGTTCTCTCCTTGCTCAAGCATAAGCAGATGAACAGTGTTTATCTGGATGACTGTATATATACTTACAGTCATGTTCATCTGGGGGTCGCTGTCGCTTTGGAAAAAGGATTGGTGGTACCCGTAATTCGCTACGCTGACTCCTGTTCGCTGGTAGAATTGTCAAAAGCGATCAAATCGATGGGGAACAAGGCGCGAACAGGCAAACTGGCTCCTGAAGAAATGAGAGCTTCAACTTTTACCATTACCAACCTGGGCCCATATGGTGTGGAACAGTTTACCCCCGTGCTCAATCCGCCGGAAGCAGGCATCCTGGGGATCGGCATGTTCAGGGAAACACCCGTTTATATTGGTGACAGATTGGAACGGCGTATTCTAATGCCGTTAAGCCTGACTTTTGACCATCGTGTGCTTGATGGTGCACCTGCTGCGGAGTTTCTCCGGACAGTCAAAAATTATCTGGAACATCCTTACGGGATGCTGCTGTAAGTGAGTGAGTAATCAATAATATTGATAAAAAATATTACCTTATTATGCAAAATCCTTTCCTTATTTTATATTATTCTGAATAAGGGAGGGGTTTTTATTATGGAACAGCTTGTGAACTTGATCAAAAAAGGAAAAGTATGGTGGTCGTCTGTCAAGAAAGTTTATCGTCGGGTCAGGCGCAAAATAATTGAATCCAAGAAATCAGCCAGACAGATAATAAGGTGGATAATATCGCCATATCTGGCGGTCAGATTTATTATTGAGCAAGTGGCTTGGGGACATTTTCCGGTGCTGGACAAGAACATGTTCATGACAGACAGCATTTTGGAGCGTTGGTTATATTACGACATACGGAGTGCCTGCAAAGGGAAAATCATTCCGCAATACCCGATTGGCCCGTATTGGGCTGACTTTGCCCTGCCGGAGATTAAGCTGGTGATTGAACTGGACGGGTACAAGTATCACAAAAATCGTATAGACGAGGATCGTCGGCGTAATGCCTATATGTATCGCAAAGGGTGGAAGGTGATGCGCTTTACTTATAACGATGTCAGAAAGAATCGGGCGAGAACCATTGAAAAAGTATTAGGTTATATCAACAGCAGGCTGGAGAAAGAGAGGAATGGTTGAATATTTTTGTTCAAGTTTTTTGTTCTCAAGATCAATAAGATAGGAATAAAGAAAAAGAGTGCTGTTTTACAAGTCATTTATCGGGAGTTACGAAATAGTAAGGTTGCATTATCTGAAACAGATGTTGGTGAGCAGATAAAATCAATGGGAACAACACTGTATTGATCAGACACAGGGTGGAGGAAACAAGGTGAGAATAGGTAATAAAAATTGCCGAAAGCCCACTCAGTATCTGCGTGATTGATGCCGGTTTATGGTAATAGTTGGCTGAGACGAATCAGGCATGGAATGCACTGGATGTCCCGCGTGGAAGTACCATATCCGATGCAGACGATGCTGTTTTTTCTGCCTGGATAATAATGATCGGGTTCAGATATCCCTTTTTATACAGCAACCGTAAACAAAAAAGAAAGCTCCGACTTGAACCTGACAAATATAGCCATTAATTCATGAAAAAGAGGGAAATAGATTGAAAGAGTTTTAACAAATACAAGTTCATATAGCTTTTGAGGGGTGAAATAATCCGTTTTTTCTTTCTGGCTCAAGGTGTTCCGATGAATGCTGGAGGTTCGGAAGAAGATGAAAAATAGCATGCAAATCCAGACAAGGTAATTATCATGGTCAAAAGGAGAGAGAAAAAGTGAAAAGATCAACTAAGCGGATGATTGCAGCCGTGGTTGCGCTTGTGGTTGTTGGGGGAATTGCGATTGCTTTTCATTCCTTTACATCCAATCGCACTGCCAGGTTGCAGGAACAGTTACAGAATGTGGCAGCGGTAGAAAGAGGAGATATTACAGTGAAGGTAAACGGTTCTGGAGAGATCGCTTCCGAAAAAACCGCCAGATTAAAACCGGAACGCTTGGGGACGATTGCGGAATTCTCCGTAGAAAATAATAGCGAAGTCAAAAAGGGCGATGTTCTTGTTACGTTTGAAGAAAAGGGCATGAAATCCATCGTCGCACCGTTTGATGGCACTGTTTATTTCTCACCGGAAATTGAGGAAGGAACCAGGGTAAGCCCTGAACAGACCGTTGCCACAGTCTTTGATCCGAAGAAACTGGAAATGGTGGCCAAAATTGATGAATTGGATATTAACCTGGTCAAGGTGAAACAAAAAGCGGATATTCTGGTTGATGCCTTCCCGGACGAAACGTTTGGCGGAACAGTAAGAGAGGTAGCCAATATGGGTGAAAAAGCGGCTGGAGAAATATATTCCACCTTTCGTGTTGTCATTGATATTCCGGATGATCAGAAGTTCAAACCGGGAATGATGGCGGAGACAGAAATCCTGGCACAGGAAAAAAAGAATGTTCTGCTTGTACCGGTTGAAGCCGTCAGAAAAGAAGAGGGAAAATATTATGTTCAGGTTGTTTCCGGTTCGACTGTTCCGGGCAAGGCCGACACCCTCAAGACAACAGAGAAACAAGTTGAGATCGGTGTCAATAATGAACGGATGATGGAGATTACAAGCGGTTTGGCAGAAGGAGAAAAAGTGTTGTTATCTGTAAGGAAAGAAACAGCCAGTGATTCGGGGATCAGAAATTCATTTTTAGAAAGACACAAGTTCCTGGGCGGTGGTAATCGATGACAGAACCATTGCACCCGATCATCCGGATCAACCGCCTGAGCAAACATTATCAATTTGGCGGGGAGATTGTAAAGGCATTGGATGAAGTTACACTCACCGTCTACCCGGGAGAATTTATTGCCATCACCGGTCCTTCCGGATCGGGAAAGTCTACATTGATGAATTTGATCGGGTGTCTTGATAGTCCAACCAGCGGTGAATATTATCTGGATGGGCGAAATATAGCTGAAGCGGATGAAAATCAACTGGCGGAAATTCGAAACAAAAAAATCGGCTTTATTTTTCAGAACTTCAATCTCCTTCCAAAATTGACGGCCTTTGAAAATGTGGAACTTCCTCTTATCTACAGGGGGATTTCCGCTGGCAAGCGCAAGCAAATTGCCGAACAGAGTCTTGAAAATGTGGGATTGTTAAACTGGGCGAACCATCGTCCGTCCGAACTTTCGGGAGGACAGCAGCAACGGGTCGCGATCGCCCGGGCACTTTCCGGAAATCCATCCATTTTGCTTGCGGATGAACCAACCGGAGCATTGGACAGCAAAACAGGCAAGGAAGTTCTGCAATTGATTCATGAATTGAATGAGAAAGGACATACCATTCTTCTCATCACTCATGATTTGACCGTTGCCAGTCAGGCAAAACGGATCGTTCAGATCAAAGACGGGAAAATCATCAAGGATGAGGGGGGAGTCATTTGAATCCGGGACAAGAGATCAGGCTTGCTCTGAAGAATATCCAAAACAATAAATTACGTTCTTTTTTGACAATGCTCGGGATTATTATTGGTATTGCGGCAGTTATTATTATGGTCGCACTGACAGAAGGTGCTGCAAGTGATGTAGAGAACCAGCTGAAAGGTTTGGGAACAAACCTGATTACTGTTTCGATCCGGGACAGTGGTGAGGAAAGTTTATCCAGTAGAAGTCTGGACTATCATGAAGCCAAAAAGATGTCAGAGATTCCGGGTATTGATATCGTTTCTCCGATGATCTACGGCAATGTAAATGTCCGAAACGGCAATAGAAGTACCGATATCAGTCTGGAAGGAGTAGATTCTCATTATGAGAAGTTGGAAAACATCACAATGGCATCTGGCCGTTTTCTCCTTCAGATTGATCTGGATCAGCGGTATGAGGTTGTGGCGCTGGGGGCGAACGTGGCCCGTGAACTGTTTGGAGCTGCTGACCCGGTGGGGGAAACCATAAAAATCAATGGCAAGAGTTATGAGGTTGTCGGAGTGCTTGCGGAAAAGGGAAGTTCCATACAGGGTTCCGTGGATGATAAAGTATTTATTCCGCTTACTTCTGCCGGGCGTCTGTTAAATCAGAACCAGGTTCAACGGGTCAAATTGTTGGTAGAATCCGGGGATCAGGTGGAAAAGGCGATCACACAAGTGGATCAATATCTTTCCAGAGTATTTTCCGGTAACGATGATCATTACAACATTTTGAACGCGCAAGATATGCTGGAAACATTAAATGCCGTTACAAGTACATTTACCATGTTGTCAGGCGGAATTGCCAGTATTTCATTACTGGTTGGCGGGATCGGAATTATGAATATTATGCTGGTTTCCGTAACGGAACGTACCAGAGAAATCGGGATTCGCAAAGCTCTTGGCGCCAAGCGAAAGGATATCCTGATGCAATTTCTGATTGAATCCATGGTATTAAGCGGAATTGGCGGGGTGATCGGTTTGCTGGTTGGAATTGGCGGTGTTACCCTCATTTCCGGTTTGCTTGGTTTAAGCAATGTCATTTCCGGAACCATGGTGTGGTTGTCTGTCGGTTTTTCGGTGCTGGTTGGAATCATATTCGGGATTTATCCTGCCAACAAGGCAGCAAAACTTAATCCGATAGATGCCTTGCGTTTTGAATAAAAAGTTCTGTTTGTACCATTTAACCGGAGGATATTTTTATATAAGCAAAAGGTAAACCGGAAGAGGTATTTTTCCGGTTATAGCGTGTTGCTGGCCAGACCACGATGTGGAAAACGGTTTTGTTTTCGTTTTGCAAATCTTGAGCAATTCCTTCAGATTATTGCTGAAAACCGTAATATCTTTGCTTTTCGGTCCGGGTTTTCTGCGCTAATATGGTATTGGAGTACTGTTGTACCTATATCAATTACGGATCAGGGAGTCAGGAACATGTTCAATCATATCAAAGGTGCATTGTTTGGAGTGGCGGTTGGCGATGCGCTTGGTGCCGTCACGGAATTTATGAGCCGGGATGAAATCCGGGCAAAATACGGCTATTTAACGGAAATGACGGGTGGTGGCTGGCTTGGAGTAGAGCCGGGGGAAACCACCGATGATACGGCAATGACGATTGCTGTGGCCAAAGGTTTGCTTGCCAATCCTTCCGATCCGGTGGGAAGAATCGGAGAGGAATTCAAAAAATGGGTTGAAACTGATCCCAGGGATATTGGAAATATTATTCGCACAACCTACGATTGCTATGAAGGAGATTGGTTCAAGGCAGCTGAAAAGTCACATAAAATATTAAGTGGCAGGAGCGCGGGAAATGGTTCATTGATGCGCTGTTTGCCTGTTGCCCTGGCGTATCGCGACTTGGCCAAAATTGAAGAAATTACAATACTTCAATCCAAAATGACCCATTACGACGATTTGGCTTCAGAGGCCTGCCTTATCTATAATCGTATTGCCAACCGGCTATTAAGGGAAGAATCCCTGAAATCGTCGATTGAAGAGGAAATCAGGGAAACAAGGTATCGTAACGTAATCCGGGAGCAACCTGAGGTTGAGCCGAATGGGTATGTGGTTAATACATTGATTTGGGTTTTACATATTTTGTGGACTTCCGCTTCTTTTGAAGAATCGGTTCAAAAAGCGGCCAATTTGGGTGGAGATTCGGACACCATCGGGGCAATTGCCGGAGGGCTTGCAGGGCTTTACTGGGGATTTGATGCGATTCCCCGGCGGTATACGGAATTGATTGAACCAAAAGCGGAACTGGAAACATTGGCTGAAAAACTCTGGTATCTCCGGGTTAATGGAAGTAACCAGGTTTAAAAAACCGTCTCCATAGTGGCAAAAGAATGCTACAGTCCATGAAACCGGATGATAAGTAGGATGATAT